>JAUVIS010000073.1 GCA_030592635.1 Candidatus Fermentibacteraceae bacterium
CGGCAATTGATGTAAGAATTGAAGTATACGATATGCATGGCAGGGTAATATCAGTAGTTACTGATGTTCCGATGAATCCGGGGAATCATGTTGTTTCCTGGGATTGCAGGGATGGTGTCGGTACTCTTGTACCCTCGGGTATCTATTTCTGCAGGGGCGTTACGAACACGGGCAATTCCGATTCCGCGAGACTTGTTATACTGAGGTAATGAAAGAAGAAAAGGCTGCCGGTGTACAAACACCGGCAGCATGTTCACTGATGTTTAGAAGGATGCTTTTATCTGTGCCCATGAGCTGCGCACAAGAGCTGTCAGTGTGTGGTCATAGAAGTCTACGGTGTTTGCACTGTGGTTACCCACAAAGAAGCCGGGTCCATCAAGGCCCGTACCGTATTTGTATGCAATATCTGTAGGACTGGTGGTAATGGTGTAGCTCACTTCGGTTGGAGTTCCGGATTCCGTCATCTCCATGAGTTTTTTACCACCATACCAGTCGCTTATCCAGATTCTTAGATCAGATCCATCCCATACGCATGCGAGACCCACACCACCCAGCTCGGTGTAGTTCCAGCTGCTAACCACTGAATGCGTACTTACATCGTACTTGTAGATCATGGCGTAGTCGTCAAGCACGACATTCTGATCAAGTATCCACAAGTAATCGCCATCCCATTCGCATCCGCCCATTGTTCCCACGAAAGGGGCACCGAGTTCAAATACATCCGCTGGAAGCTGCGGTATTCCGGAGGCATCAAGATCCCAGGTATAGAGGAAAAACGGTTCGGTATCTCCCGGATCCCTCTGGGTCAGCGCGAAGAGAAGGTCATCCTGATAGCACCCGAAACCGCAGTTGGATTCGACAGTATCAAATACAGTCCATGATACGACTTCTCCTCCGGAGTAGGTACCATAAGCAACCTCGTTATTCGGGCATCCGCCGACATAAAGCTTGTTGTGCTCGTCATGATATCCTACTCCCCAGACATTTACCCACCCGGAGGGGCCCGGAATGCTCGCAATCAGTGTGCCTCCATCGGATTCTTCGGTGGCCACCGGATAATCCGCGGATGCGAAGCCGCTTGCCGGTACCAGAAAAAGTAACGCGACCGATACAATACAGATAAAACCTGCCATTTCAATTCTCCCTCTTGTTGAAGCAGTGTGATCGCAACTATGAATCTTGTAGCATATGCAGCGTTTTCACGGTGGAATAATACCGGAGTTCGGAAGGTCTCGTCAATTCAAGTAAGCGTTGCTGAGCTTTTTCCTAAAAAGGCAGGCCCTTTTTGCGGATAGCATTTCTGCAGGCATCAACCACGTTCGGATCGTAAAGTATGCCGGAGTTCTTTGTGATTTCTTCAACTGCTTTTTCAAGACCCGGAATGGTTCTGTACGGACGATGCGATGTCATGGCTTCCACTACATCCGCTACAGCTATGATTTTTGCCTCAATCATGATCTCATCACGCTCAAGACCTTTTGGATAGCCGGTGCCATTGTACATCTCGTGGTGTTGAAGTACTACCTCTGCAACCGGCCATGGAAATTCTACCTCGGAGAGTATGTCGTATCCGGTCTGAGGGTGCGTCTGCACTATTTCCAGCTCCAGTTCGGAGAGTTCCCAGGAGCGGGAAAGGATTTCCTGAGGTATACAGATCTTACCTATGTCATGAACAAGCGATATCATGAATATGGCTTCAGCCTTCTCTTCGGTGAATCCCATCTCAGTTGCTATCAGCTGTGAAAGTTCTGCGACTCTCATCTGGTGCCCGGATGTGAAGGGGTCTTTTGATTCGATTATTTTTGACAGAGTGCGAATAGTTCCCTCCACACTCTCCTTCAGTTTATGCATGCTTTTCTTAAGCTCGGTGGTGCGTCTTTTTACGCGCATTTCCAGAAGATGTTCCTGGGCTGTCAGTTGATCTTCGATTTGCTTTCTTTCACTAATTTCCCGCTGCAATTCCACATTTCTCAGATAGTACAGTTCTGCTTCCTTTTCTTTTTTCTCGGTTTCATACCTGACCTGGAGCCTGGTGATGGTCTCGGCGCTTTTCTCACTGAAAATATTCCGTGTCAGGATGCTGTGCTTCCTGTAATACCGGAAAGCCTTTTCATAATCGCCCGTTACTTTGTAAAGATCGGAAAGTTCTCTGTAGCTGTCTGATTCGAGGATTCCGGCTCCGATATCAATGGAAATCCGCAAGCCTCGCTTCAGATACTCCAGAGCAACTTCATGCTTTCCCAGAAGAGTCAGTATATGGCCTATTTTGTTGCAGTTTCCGCAGATATTTTTTTCGTCGCTGATTTCTTCCCCGATAGCCAGCGATTTCCTGTAAAGTTTGAGTGATTTGTTGTGTTTTTTCATCTCGGCATAGATATCGCCAATATTAGTGTATGAAACCAGTATGCCCCGCTTGTCACCGAGATCCTCCTTCAGCTTCAGAGATTTGTTGAAATAACTCAGAGCTCTTTCCGGGTTACCGCGTTCCTTTGCCAGAATTCCCATGTTGTTGTATGACATTGTCAGCCCGGGGATATCTCCGATGTCTTCCCTTATTCTGAGTGCTTTCAGGTAGTAGTATTCCGCATTTTTCAGATCATTGCGTTTTCGGAAAACAACACCTATGCAATTCAGGGAATGGGCAATGCGATTCCTGTTATTGATTTCCTCGAAAATCGCAAGTGCTTTGAGGTGCTGATCAAGCGCAAGATCAAGTCTGCTCTGATCGCTGTAAACAACTCCAATATTGGTATATGTTACGGCGATACCCGCTTTGTCATCAAGCTCAGTGTAGATTTCGCGAGCGATATTGAAGTGCTCCATACTTTCGTAGTATTTGCCTCTGGAGGCTATCGCGACACCGATTAAAGCAGTGCTTTTTGCCTCTCCCTTCCGGTACTTGATTCTTTCAGAGAGAGCCAGAGCTTCTTCTGCGTATGCCTCGGTTCTGAATGGACAGGATCTGCACACCATCATACCGAGCTTGTTCAGCAAATCTACTCTTTCCCTGCCGGTGTCTCCCAGGGGAGACTCGGAGCGTATCTTCTTCAACCGGCGTTTGAGAGCGGTCACTTCCGTGTTCAACAGTCTGGACTTCCTTCCCCGGTAAAAGAGTCAGCTGAAGCTGAATCCTTCATTGATTATTACTTTTCTGCAGGCGTTTACGACTTCTCTGTCATACAGAATATTCTCATTTTCAGTTATTTCCCGTACAGCTTCTTCCAGTCCAAGAACCGGTCTGTAGGGCCGGTGAGAAGACATGGCTTCAATCACATCGGCGACACAGATGATCCGTGCTTCAATCATTATGTCATCTGCCTTCAGACCCTGCGGATAGCCGGATCCGTCATAATGTTCATGATGTTCCCTGACGATTCTGGCTATAGGCCAGGGGAAATTGATCTCACTCAGAATGTCGCGGCCTGCTTCAGGATGGATCTGGATCATTCTCATCTCAAGGTCGGACAGAACACCCGGCTTGCTCAGTATTTCCTGCGGTATGTTGATTTTCCCGATATCATGGACAAGTGCCGCGATGTTGATCGCTTCAACCTTTTCCTCTGGAAGATCCAGTTCCTTTGCAATGGCGCTTGCCAGCTTTGCGACTCTGATCTGATGTCCGGAAGTATATGGATCTCTCAGCTCCGTAATTTTCGAGATGAGCACAATTGATCCCTGAAAGCTGCGTTCCAGCTGGTTGTAGCTGTTGATAAGTTCAACAGTGTGTTCATTAATCAGATCCTCCAACTGCTCCTGGTGCTTTCTCAGTACCTCTTCAATGTGTATTCGTTCGGATATCTCATTCCGCAATTCTATGTTCTTCAGCCTGTATATTTCAGCCTCTTTTTCCTTTTTCTCTGTTTCAAATTTAATTTGAAGCTGAATCATGTTTCTTGTGCTTTCCTCGCTGAACACCTGTTGATTGAGATCACTGTACTTCGTGTAGTATTGAAGCGCTTTCTGAAAATCACCCGTGGCCTCGTGCAGGTTTGAAAGGTATTCGTATGAGTACAGTATACGCTCTTTTGCGTCAGCCTCAATCGCCGCCTCAAGAGCCTGGTGGAAATAGTGCCCGGCCTTCTTGAAGTCTCTCCGCTGCATATACAACTCTCCCAAGTTGTTACATGATGCCGAGAGGCCGGTTTTATACCCAATGCGCTGAAGTATATCATAAGCTCTTTGAAAGTTTTCCTCCGCTGCAGTAAGGTTTCCCTGATATTTAAGAATTGTACCCACATTGTTGCAGGAACTGGCAATCCCGAGATCATCCTCAAGTTCGATGAAGGATTGCAGTGACTTTTCGGCGAACTCCAGTGCCCTTTCCCATTCGTTCAGGTTTTGATAGATGATACCGATATTGTTCGTGGTGGTGGCTATTCTTCTTTTATCCCCGATATCCATGCTGATTGCAAGAGATTTCGTATAGTACTCAAGTGCCTTCTGGGAGTCACCCCGATTCCTGTAAATAACCCCTATGGTGTTGAGAGTACTGGAGAGCCCTGCTGAATCGGTTGTACCGTTATAGATCGCAAGTGCTTTCAAGCTGTTGTCAAGGGCTTTTTCATATTCGCCCCTTTGCGAGTATGAAATACCGATCAGCCTGAGACTTTTCGCGCACTCCACCTCAAATCCCGATCTCCGGGAAATTGCCAGGGTACGCTCAGCCAGTCCGCAGGCTTTTTCAGGATCCGTTCTACTCAGGATTTCTATCTGTTCCAGGATGTCAATAACCGCTTCCCGGCTCGGATCATGACCGGATACGCGGATTTTTTCAAGTTTTGTCTGGAGGGTTTCGATATTATCACCGCCCGGCAAGCTAACCCCCTTGTTCAGTCAGGACGCCTGATACCTCTGGTGCTGATTCCCGCGGTGTCCGCTGCACCTCCAATATACATCATTTCGAACAGGCGGGGAGTCAAGTGAGGCCGCCTGCTTCAGAGATTGACACCGGTAATTCTTACCAATATCATAACATACGAACAAAGTGGTGACTGGCCATACAGGTATGCGGCGTGAGGAGCCGAAATGATGCTGGACGCAGGCAATAAAAAGCTTTGCCGGGGGGCAATGTCATGGATGAGAAAGCACTGAGATTGCTGATACTTGAAAACTGCAGAGATGAAGCTGAGTACAGTGCAGAGGCTTCGCTGTGAGAATTCGTTCAAAGATGCTCCTTGTAGTTTTTTTCATCATCATTACAATGGGATTTTCTGTAATTATTGTTGTGAGAAGCATCTCGAAGAATATTATTGAGGAGCAGATGATCAGCCATCTGGCCGCTGTCGCTGAAATCAGAGCGCGATATGTCAATTCAACTCTGAACGAGTACAAAGAGATTACCGCGCTTACATCAACAGGTAATGTGTTTATTGATCTCGCTTCAGAAACAGAGAACACTGAAGAAGCAGCCAGAGCTGTTAACAGAAGAATCAGAACTATGCTCATTTCTTACAACGATATCTCACGGTTCAGGGTGCTTGACAGGAATGGCACAGTGATTGTCTCATCTCACTCGGATGTCGGGGTTGATCTCAGTGAGGATCCGTTGTTTCTAAATGTTACCAGCGAGGGTGGTTATACAAGTGAATTGCACCTTTCGCGATTTACAGATAATCCGGTATTCAGTATTTCGGCTCCGATTAACGAATCTGATGAATTTGTTGGAGCGGTTGTGGTTAATTTTAATGCCGACAGGGAATTGTTTTCTTCCATAACGGACAGAACCGGAATGGGAGAGACTGGAGAGGTATATGTAATTGACAGAGACGGTCTTATGCTTACTCCTTCTCTGTACATTGAGGATGCTGTTCTGTCCCTTGTAATAAGTCCTGATGTTGTGGAGAGCATCGCGGAGACCTGCCGGCTTGAGGGTGAAGAAAATGAACCTGCAGCCGTTTTTACCAGGAATTATATGGGTTCGGATGTTATCAGCATATATTCGCATATCCCTGATATAGACTGCATGCTGATTGCTGAAATCAGCGTTGATGAGGCCTTTGCCCCTGTTGACAGACTCACACGGAATATGCTCATCGTAATGGCCGGTGTGCTTGTCCTTGGTTTCCTGCTTTCAACAGTTGTCTCGTCCGGTCTGGCGAAACCTCTTGAGAAATTGAAAAAAGGCGTTGAAGAGATAATGAAGGGGAATCTCGAATACCGGATTAGAACCGGAACAAAGGATGAAACGGGAGAACTCTCCAGAGCATTCAGTGAAATGACCGCGGAGCTGAGTGAGTCAAGGAAAATACTTGAGGGATACACCGAAAATCTCGAAAGAAAGATATCTGAAAGAACGACCGAATTAGAGCAGCAGTTCAAGAAAAGTGAGCAGCAGAGAATCGTGACACTGAACATGCTGCAGGATCTGGATGAATCCAGCGGTAAGCTGAAAGAGGAAATCAGTGAGAGAAAGCGAACGGAGAAAGCTCTTGAGAATAGAGTTTTGCAGCTTGCGGCACTGGAAAAGATAGGCAGGAGCATTGCATCAATGCTGGATCTGGATGCGCTGCTTAATCTAACGGCATCTCTTGTTCACGAATCATTTGGCTACAGTTATGTCTCGATTCTGCTGATTGATCCCGTGACGGGCACGATGGCAATCAGGGCGGGAGCCGGTTTCAATGTTGCATCGACAGAGGGAATTATTCTGAGAGTGGAAGAAGACGGTATCTGTGGCTATGTGGCTCGAACAGGCGAGTACCTTCTTGTCGATGATGTTCGGCTTGATTCGAGACATTATCCTGTAGATGCGATTCCTGACAGTCGTTCCGAGCTGACAGTACCGATAAGAACAAAGAATAGAATAATAGGAGTGCTTGATGTGCAGAGTGATGAGATTAGTGCATTTAATCAGCAGGATGCACACATCATCAGGCTTATGGCAGATCAGGCGGCTATCGCAATCGAGAACGCCAAGCTTTTCGAACAGGCAGCGAGAGAACTGACTGAGCGTGAAGCAGCGGAGAAAGCACTCGCGGCGGAAAAAGAAATGCTTGCTGTTACGCTGAGATCAATTGGCGATGCTGTCATTGCCACTGATACCAGCGGGGAAATCATAATGATAAACCGGGTTGCTGAAGAACTGACCGGATGGTTGCAGGATGAAGCCGCGGGGAAAGAACTCACCGATATTTTCAGCATCGTTCATCAAAGCACAAAAGAACCCTGTCGCAATCCCGTGAATGAAATGCTGGAATCCAGGAACACCGTAAGCTACTCCAGTCACACAATTCTTGTGGGGAAGAGCGGTTTGGAGAGATCGATTGCTCACAGCTGTGCCCCTATTATGGATAAGGAAAGCAGACTGGTGGGCGCTGTAGTCGTTTTCCATGACGTCACGGAACAGCTCAAGACAGAAGAAGAGCTCAGGAAAGCAGCCAGACTGGAATCAATAGGGATACTGGCTGGAGGGCTTGCTCATGATTTCAACAACATGCTTTCAGCTATTCTCGGCAACATTTCTCTGGCAAAGATGTCACTTGAACTGGAAGATGATATGTACAGAATTCTGACAAAATCCGAGAACGCATCTATGCGGGCAAGAGATCTTACACAACAGCTTCTGACTTTTTCAAAAGGCGGTGCGCCCGTCAGAGAGACAACATCCATTGCCGACCTTATCAGAGAAACGGTAGGCTTTGCTCTTGGAGGATCGAAGTCGAGAGAGAAACTCTCTATTCCAGGGGATCTCTGGGTTGCGGATGTTGATAAAGGGCAGATCAGTGAGGTCATAAGCAATCTGATTATCAACGCGGATCAGGCCATGCCTGAAGGTGGTGAAATAGCAATCACAGCGAAAAATGCACTGGTTGGCCACGATGAGATTCCATCACTGCCGGAAGGCAGATATGTAAGTATCTCTGTTTCCGACAGTGGTATAGGTATACCCGCAAATCAACTTGAGAAGATATTTGATCCGTACTACACAACAAAACAGAAAGGAAGCGGCCTTGGCCTTTCTATTGTTTATTCCATTCTAAGAAAGCATGGCGGGCACATCACCGTTAACTCTGAAGCAGGAACAGGAGCTGAATTCTGCGTGTACATTCCTGTTTCGGACAGCAATACCACCGCCGAAACTGATCTCAGGCAGGAAATACACTTTGGAGCAGGAAATGTTCTTGTGATGGATGACGATAAAATGGTGTGTGAGGTAGCAGGTGAAATGCTTCAGTATCTGGGCTACGGGGTTGATTTCGCGGAGCACGGAGAAGAAGCTCTCGATAAGTACAAAAAAGCGATGGAAAGCGGTAAACCATTTGATGTGGTTATCATGGATCTGACCATACCGGGGGGGATGGGAGGACGAAAGACGATAGCCCTGCTTCTGGAAATGGATCCTGGAGCAAAAGCGATTGTGTCAAGCGGCTACTCGGAGGACACTGTGATGGGGAATCATATGCAGTTCGGTTTCAGCGGCTGCATAAAGAAGCCGTATTGTGTTTCTGAACTCGGAAGAGTAATGCATGAGACCATGAATGGCTCAGGAGTTTAAGAGATAATCCGGTTATCTTAACGAAGCGAAGGTATTTCACCCTCTGGAATGAGCATTGTGAAGACATCTGATTGCAACCAGTAGTCTTCCCAGCAGTTACCCACGACCAGATAGCCCTCTGGTGTTTCAAGAAGAAAGCAGGGATTTCTGGTGAGGTTGTCTTCGGAGGGAATTGAATTCATTGATACCGGGGTTCCATTTTCATCAAGACGAAGCAGAAAAATATTCTCTTCAACTGGTTGAGTCCTGTCTTCAACCACAGGACCGGTCCACCCGGTCAGGAGGTATCCGCCTTCTATTGTAAGACCGCATGTACAGACAGCATGGCCGAAGCCAGCCTCGAACACTCTGTTTACAATATCACCGTTTCTGTCAATAAGGCAGATAAGGCAGTTATATTGTGTCCGACAATCTGATGATGCAACAACAAGAGTTCCTCCGTTGTGAGCAGGAAGTATATCCTCAACAGAGTGGATTATATCGCTGCCTGTTTCAATCTCAGTTGACCAGAGTAGCTCTCCTTCTGATGATAGGCGGCTGAGATAGAGCGTTTCATTCATATTGTCTTCATCGGATCCGACAACACAACCCCCGTCCGGCATGGGTCTGATCACATCAGGGTTCATACAGTATTCCGGGCAGGGAATGTTACTTGACCAGAGAGTATCTCCCTGCGTGCCCAGTCTGAACAGGGTTTTGGAAAGCACCTCGTATGTTTCTTCCGAATGGACCAGGTCTGTTGTCATCCAGTAGCCGGAGTTGTCTTCGCATGGAAGAGAGGAATTTATCATGTAAAATTGTCCTTCAGCAGAAAGCGGCTGTCCTGATTCTCGCAGCCTTATCGATTCGGATAACTCGCCATCGGCAGTGAAATTAACAATATCTGCGAACTTATGTCCGGTGGGATATGATGATAGAATCAGCGAAAGCATGCCATCGGATGTCCAGCCGCTGCCCCGGGCCCATACCGGATAATCAATACCGGTTTCAATAGGTGTTACAGTTTTACTGCCACCCGGAACTACCAGCGCGATTTCGTAAGTGGCAGGACACTCGGCGACATTTGACTGGATCAGCAAACCGCAGCATCCATCCGACAGCATCCTGGCTGCTACCGGTATATCATTTGTTATCTGAGAGCCGAAGATGACTGTCTGGATAAACACCAGCAGAGCATGAACAGGAATATGCATGAGAACCTCCCTTTTAGTAATATATATTGCAGGATGGAAACAGGGAAGCTAAGATTTTGCAGCAGTGCTACGGAGGTGAATCGGATATGGATTCAGAACACATAGCTCCGGTGCCATTTCACACGGTATCAGTTGATGACCTGTTCTGGTCGCCGAGGATTGAGACGAACAGAGAGGTGACGATTCCGCTTGGATACGAGCAGTGCAGGAAGACCGGGCGTCTGGATGCCTGGAAGCTGGACTGGAAGGAAGGGGATCCACGCAGGCCCCACATATTCTGGGACTCGGATGTGGCCAAATGGATGGAAGCAGCGGCATGCAGCCTCAGGCTTCACCGGGACGATGGCCTGGAGGAGAATCTGAACAACATCATCAGCCTAATGGAAAAGGCTCAGCAGCAGGACGGCTATCTTAACAGTTATTTCACCGCGCTTGAACCGGAAAACAGTTGGTTCAATCTTCGGGACAGACATGAGCTGTATTGCGCGGGCCATCTTATAGAGGCGGCAGTGATGCACTTTTACACGACGGGAGATGATCGATTTTTAAATATCATCCGCAGGTACGCGGACTGTATTGATTCTACCTTCGGCGGCAGAGCAGAGCAGAAGCGCGGATACCCGGGACATGAAGAGATAGAACTGGCTCTGGTTAAGCTGTTCAGAGCAACAGGTGAGAAACGCTACCTTGAACTCGCCGTTTTCTTTCTGAACGAGAGGGGTACAAGACCGCATTACTATGATCTGGAATCTCTTTCCAGAGGAGAAGAACCGGTGGGGGACTATAAATACTGGCAGGCTCATCTTCCAGTCCGTGAGCAGAAAGAGGCAGTGGGACATGCGGTAAGAGCGATGTACCTCTACTGCGGAATGGCCGATGCGGCTATTGAAACCGGCGATGGGGAACTTGCTGAGGCATGCCGTGTTCTCTGGCGGAATGTCACGGAACGAAAGATGTACATAACCGGAGGGATTGGATCAACTGCGCAGGGAGAAAGTTTCACCTCGGACTATGATCTGCCCAATGAGACAGCGTATGCCGAGACCTGTGCGGCAATCGGGCTTGTCTTCTGGGCTCACAGGATGCTGCACATTGATGAGAAACCGGATTCAAAGTATGCCGATGTCATGGAAAGGAGCCTGTATAACTGTGTTTTGAGTGGCGTTTCGCTGGAAGGAACACGCTTTTTTTATACCAATCCTCTGGA
>JAUVIS010000183.1 GCA_030592635.1 Candidatus Fermentibacteraceae bacterium
CTGCCGGGGCTGCTTGATGTAACGCTTACCGGTTCCCTGAAATCTCCTCCGGGGATTACCCACATCACAGGTTCTCTCCAGTTCTCCGGCATGAATATCTCGAAATCCTTTCCACCTGGAACATCTACTCTTACAACGGCGGTATCGCTGAGCGCCATACAGACAAAGGATTCATCACTGAGGTTCTGCGCCCAGGAAATGGTTCTTCTTTCTTCCTCGGGAAACATCCTGTCCACGGGAACCTCACACTGCGTGGACCAGCTTCTGAAACCGGTCTCGGGAAAAACCTCAAACCAGTCGGTGTACACCAAAAATGAAGCTCTGGAGCCTACTGTTTTTTCTATTCGAAGAGCAAGAGAGTTACCGCTGGCTTTAAGGCCGGTAACAGAAAATTCCCATACCATGGTTCCGCTGCCAGTCTTGGTGGTGTCAGCCATAACACTGCCGTTCACCGTGGCTGAGAACCGCAGATTGGAACCCCTTGCCACTGCCAGACTAACCCTGACTGCTCCACTGCCGGTGGTTCCCGGAGAGGTAAAACTGTAGTAAGCCGTGGTTGAACTTGATGAAGATATCCTGTTCCAGGCGTACATATCATCAGTGTGGCTTGCACTGCTATCAACAGCAAGCGTCTGGTTCTGCTCGAAGTGAAGCCTGTTCACATAGCTTGTTCCTGCGGAAGGGGCTCCGGTAAGAAAGCCGTCAACAGTCTCCATGAAAGGCCCTCCCTGGCCTCCCCAGGTCAGCCAGTACACATTAAGGCTGTCATACCTGCTGTTGAAATGATCGGACTGGAATTCTCCCCACCAGGAAAGACCGCGACCGTAGAAGATCACACGGTCGGATGCGTCAAAAGTTCCATCGCCGCCGTCCTCGACATAAATCGGAACATCTCTCGGGACGAAAACATCAAGAGCGGGATTCTCCTCACTCATCATTCTGCCCCGTCCGGTGATCATGGAGAGACTTGCGGAAGGCATTCCTACAGCTTCTGGAATCAAATCAGCTGATATTTCGTAAACACCGGCGGTATCAACCTGAATCTTTGCCCAGGGTTTGCCCCAGAAAGGGCTCTCACTACGGGAGGAAAGAGGAGTACGCCATACCTCATCTGTACCGAACACTGATCTGAGTATCTCTCCCTCATGACCGTACACTGTTTCAGAGCGGACAGACCTGTCACAATCCAGCTCAATTCTCAGTGATCCCGCTGCCAGCAATTCCCCGTTCTGAATGATAACAGGCCGGAGACGAACAGCGATGTAACCCGCCCGTCTGAAAGTGCCGCTTCCCGCGACCTCACCCCAGCCGGGATGTATGAGGGATATGTCCGCAGCAACAAATCTTTCGTAACCGTCTTCATCGAATTCAACAGCGGCGATTACAGGAGCAGCTCCCAGCGATCTGATCCCGGCGGGAACAACCCTGACTGAAAAACTCTCACCGGGAGGAATAGGTACCATTACTGTTTTTTCCGGAAGGAGAACGATGCCGTCTTCTGAATTAGAGAACCCGGGAACACTTACTCCGTAAAGCCCCTGATCCATCTGCCTGATGGACGCCTCTTCAACAGTCCACACAAGCTCATCCTGAATATTCAGAAAATGAGGCTGGGCAAGTAGAACAATAACAGCAACTGCTGGAAACATTTAAAGTTAAAGCTCTGAGAGTTGCAGGAGGGGCATATCGCCATCTTCTTCCCCGGGGAGTCTCTCCTCGGCAGGTATTATTTCGGACTTGATCCTTGTTTCCTCCATTGCTACCATACCCTTCTGGGTATTAATGAAGGAGTTCATTTTCAGAAGAATTTCCATTCTTCTGTCCTGAAGTTCTCGAATGGCTTCTGTGAGTATCTGAACTCGTTTCCTGGCCTCATCAAGCATCTTCTGAGCCTTCAACTCGGCATCTCTTATGATGAGATCCGCCTCGCGGTTCGCTTCTTCTCTGGCCACATCAGCACTTCTCTGCTGCGCGACAAGCACCTCGCGTACAGCACCCTCCATGCGGTCAAAATCGCTTGCTCTTGCTCTGAGAACTTCCAGTTCCTTGGCCTCAATCAGGGTGTTTTCCGCAACATCCTCCCAGGCGTCCGCAAGCATTTCCAGAAAGGCATCCACCTCTCCCGGATCATAGCCTCTCATACCCTTACGAAATTTCTGCCGTCTTATGTCAAGCGGAGTTACGCGCACAAAGCCCCTCCATTTCCTTAGTGAGAACAAGTACCGGGTACAAAGAATGTCGTCTCAAATATCGCATATTCCAGCCCGATAGCAAGACGATATCTGAAAACCTGTTAGTCAAGCACTGAATGCTGGTGGAGAGACGGAATTAACAAAGGTTCTGATAATTCAGTAAACTACTTTTCCATTGGGTGTACCGGTGAAGCTGGACTTCACCGGTGCGTGTTTATTATGCTACAATGTAAGGTTTGAGTGTATAGTTTCTATACTGTAAGGATTTCCAAATAGAAGGAAGAATTTTCTTGTGAAAGAAGAGGCGAAGTGTCTGTGTTGTAGTTCTAAGGACAATTCCCTGTTCTGTACAAAGAAGGATTACTCAGGAATTCTAAATGGTCTTGATGATTCTTTTTCTATCAGAATATGCAATTGTTGTGGGGCTTGTTTTGTGGACCCGCTACCAACAATGGAACAAATTAAAATTGTCTATGATGATGTATTTACATACCAGAAAGAGTTCACTCCTGCAGAGGAAAAGGGCTACAGAAGGTATGTATCGCTGGTAGAAAATGCGCTTGATGGGAACACCGGCAGGCTTCTGGATGTTGGTTGTGCAACAGGAGCCATTCTGAAGGAAGCTGTCAGAGCTGGTTGGAATACCTGTGGTGTGGACCTTTCAGAAAAGTTACTGGAGCAGGCAGCGAAAAGAGTTCCTGAAGCAAAACTGTTCAATTGTGAAATTAAAGGACGCTCATTTTCCTTCTGAATCATTCGATGCAGTAATAGCTTTGAATCTTCTGGAACATGTTCTTAATCCAAATGGGCTGATTGAAGAGGTGAACAGAATACTTCGACCCGGTGGAGTTTTTCTGTTCAAAACTGTTCGAATAGACAGTATGGCAGCGAGAAAGCGTGGTTTCGACTGGGATCATCTGAAGTGGCCTGGACATTTTGTATGGTTTTCCAGGAAGACTTTGCTGTCAATGCTGAGTAACTCAGGATACACAGTAAAGAAATTTACAGTCACGGGTATTCCATATATCCCCGGAGTGAAAAGGTACATGGATCATCGCATAAGTGGTTCAAAGGAAGAATCCGGCAAGACAGGCACTGGAAAGAACTCACGGAGTTCTAAACCACTGGTCAAGCGAGTAATAACAATGATATTGAAAAGCTGGATGCTCAAGAGAGTTTTCGCCTGGACAATAGCAACTTTCCATTTGGGAGATACTGCTACCGTCTTAGCTGTTAAAGGGATAGATAAGAACTAGGAGCGTGACCGAGAATACACCATCCGCCAAGGCGGGATCTCAACAAGTCTTGATTACGGCATTAGCAAACTCATGAAGACTGTAGACAGGGGTTCTCATTTTTCTCTGGCCCCGAAAAGTCTTCTGCCCAGGCGCACCATGGTAGAGCCCTCCAGCACAGCGAGGGTAAAGTCATCACTCATGCCCATGGAAAGTTCGGGAAGGGACACCCTCAGTCTGGTTTCCAGTGAATCACGAATTCCCCTGAGGAGAGCAAAAGCTCTTCTCTGCTCTGCCGGGTCATTGCCAAGGGGAC
>JAUVIS010000017.1 GCA_030592635.1 Candidatus Fermentibacteraceae bacterium
GCGTTGACCTTTCTGAAAAAGGGAAAACTCTCGATTCAGATTTCCATGAGAAGATTCAGCGATCTGCTTCTTTCCTTCCTCGGCCTGGTTCTTCTTTCCCCTGTATTTCTGGCTGCGGCCATAGCTGTCAAGCTGTCCAGTCGGGGAAATGCGCTGTTCAGGCAGAAAAGAGTGGGAAAAGAACTCAAGATTTTCGGCTTCCTTAAATTCCGCTCCATGAAAGAGGGAGATGCCAATGTCAAAGACCACAAGAAGTATTTCAGGGATTACGCCAACGGGAAAACCGCGCAGGGTGATGGAGAAACATTCAAGCTGAATCAAACATCCAGAGTAACTCTGATTGGCAGGGTAATCAGAAAGACATCCATTGATGAACTCCCACAGCTTGTAAATGTTCTCAGGGGAGACATGTCAATCGTCGGCCCGAGACCCTGCATCCCTTATGAGCTTGAGCACTACGAGGGATGGCAGAGAAGAAGGTTTACCATCAAGCCGGGGCTTACTGGAATATGGCAGGTATACGGCAGAAGCCGACTTCCATTTGATGAAGCCCAGTTTCTTGACTTTCTCTACACTATCGATGCTTCACACTCACTGGACTTCAGATTGATAATGAAAACAGTTCCGGTAGTGCTTTTTGGAAAAGGCGGGTTGTAGCTACTCGTTCCTTGTCACCCAGGTATGTTCAAGAATCCAGCTGGCAAGAACTTCTTCTGAAAGACCCTGCTGCATCCGTTCAACGGCGCTGAAAACATCCTCGCGGAAAAGAATGAGCGAAGCACCCGGTATATCAACCTGCAGCCCCACAACAGACCAGCCGGCCGCGATACTGTCGGCCAGTAGAAAAAAGACTCCTCCGTAGTGCTTCAGCAGCGAATCTCCCCGGGCAAGACTTCCATCCATTTCGACTATGAATACATCCCCGGAAAGAAGAGCCGATGAAACAGGAAGCCCTCTGGCTGAGCAGTCATCAATAACACCGCAGACAGCAGTAAAAACCAGAGCAATCAGCAGAAGCGCAGCTAACCTCAAAAATCCTCCATTGAAAGATGAACAATAAAAAATACCCCACATAATACAACACTGTGAACGAAGTGTAAACGCCTTCCGGCACGCCTGTCTTTGTTATATGTTAGACTTATGATGAAACAGTTGGCAATACTTGTACTGTTTGTGGTTCCAGCGTTTTCCCAACCACTCTCTGCGGATGCATTCAGCACTCTGGACAGGGAAGTGGCCGGGTTGATGGATGCATGGGTGAATATGGCAGAGGGTCGAAGCGATGAGTCTGCAGGTCTTTTTATCGCGGGAACAGCTATTCTGAGAGCGGAGACAGCATATGGAATAGCCGTCATCAGCAGTAGCGATGCTCTTCCCGCTGAGGTAATAGACTCATGGTTCGCATATCTCAAGTCTTCCGCTGACTGTATTAATCATTTCCGTGAAGCTGCAGGATCAGTCAGCACCGCGGCAACGGAGAAGGTTCTTTTAGCTTCTTTCGCCAGATGGGAAACTCAGGGCGAGAAATTTCTTGAGTCCGTTCAATCTACGAGGTAATATTATGAGTTTTATTCGTGACGATGGTACTTGGAAAGTAAAGACAGGTCATGCCCGTATGCTCAAAGGCGGAGTGATCATGGATGTTATCAATGCTGAGCAGGCCGTAATTGCACAGGAGGCCGGTGCTGTGGCAGTTATGGCGCTGGAGAGGGTTCCCGCAGACATAAGAACCCAGGGTGGTGTAGCCAGGATGTCCGATCCCGACATTGTAAAAGGAATTCAGGACGCGGTAACCATCCCGGTCATGGCGAAGTGCCGTATCGGGCACTTTGTTGAAGCTCAGGTTCTCCAGGCTCTGGAAATTGACTTTATCGACGAATCCGAGGTGCTTACCCCGGCTGATGAAGCAAACCATGTTAACAAATGGGACTACAAAGTTCCCTTTGTTTGCGGGGCTACAGTACTGGAAGAAGCCCTCAGAAGAATTGCGGAAGGTGCTGCCATGATCCGCACAAAAGGTGAAGCAGGCACTGGCAATGTGGTTGAAGCTGTTCGCCATGCCCGTTCAGTTCTCGGTCAGATCAGAATACTTCAAGCGACTCCGTTTGAAGAACTCATGTCCACAGCAAAGGTAATGGGTGCCCCGTATGAACTGGTAAAATATGTGCATGAAAACGGAAAACTTCCCGTTGTCAACTTCGCCGCCGGTGGAATTGCCACACCGTCTGACGCTGCTCTCATGATGCAGCTTGGTCTGGACGGTGTTTTCGTTGGCAGCGGTATCTTCAAGAGTGGTAATCCCGCAATGAGGGCAAAGGCTATTGTTGAAGCTGTCAGTCAGTTCGACAATCCCGAGGTAATCGCCAGAGTAAGCGCAGGGTTGGGTGAAGCCATGGTGGGAATCAATATTTCGACCATACCCGAAAACGAGAGAATGGCCCACAGAGGCTGGTAGAATGAAACCCCGTATCGGTGTTCTTGCCCTTCAGGGCGGCGTTTCCGAGCACACAGATATGCTGGATGCCCTGGGGTGTACCTCAGTGGCGGTGCGCCGTCCCGAGGATCTGGACGGAATACAGGGTCTTGTAATGCCCGGCGGCGAATCCACGACATTGATCAAATTGCTTATCAGATGGGATCTTGTTTCTCCTGTCAGAGAACTTGCAGGCGCGGGTATCCCCATCTGGGGAACCTGCGCCGGTTCCATTCTGCTGTCCAGTGAAATCAGCGAGAAAAACCACAAGGTCAATCAGCCCAGCCTTGAGCTTGCTCCGGTCCGCGCGGAGAGAAACAGCTTCGGCAGACAGGTCGCCAGCTTTCAGGAAGACCTTGTCATCAAAGGTCTGGATAAACCCTTCCCCGGCGTTTTCATCCGGGCACCCCTTCTTCACCCTCTTTCAGACCGCGCGGAAATACTCTGCTCTGTCAGGGAAGGGGCAGTTTTCATCAGATACGAAAACATCTGGCTCAGCAGCTTTCATCCGGAACTCACAGATGACACCAGAGTTCACCGAATGTTCATTGAGGAAGCTGTAATTGGGTCTTAATCCCGGCACAGAGTGCTTCAACTGCTTCAGACAGGGTTTTTTAGATTTTGTCGCCCGGGCAGGTCTTTCACCCGAAGACTATAACAAATTCATAGCCGTTGTTGAGGAAAACCTGAGCAAAGGATTCCCCCCCCCGCTGGCAGGCTCCGAGTCGTGGGCACTGCTCAGAAAAGCATCCGTTACAGGCGACGACATTTTTCTTTGTGAAAAAAAGTATTTCACAGAACAGATGCTGCTTCACTACAAAAAACTGAAAAACAACTTTCTGCTAACCAATAACCCGCAATCCGCGGCTCTTGCTGCCGGAACCTGGTGCAATCTTATTGATGCCGGGCAGGGAACTCCTCTTCCAGAAACTCAAAAACTGCTGAATACCCTCTCCTCTCCCCTCGCTCTGGATGAGCGGGAGAAATTCATCAATTACCTTGCTGAAGCAGATACACTTCTTGTTCTCGGAGACAACGCCGGAGAAACTGTAATGGACAGGCTCTTTCTGGATCTTACACCCTTCAGGGGAAAGAAATACTACATGACCAGGGAATTCCCTGTGATGAACGATGCCACACTGAAAGACGCTGAAATGGCAGGGCTCCACAAAGTGGCTGAATTAATCTCAAGCGGTATTGATGTTCCGGCGGTTATACCTGATATGCTCAATGGAAAAGCCCGGGAGGTCTTTGAATCCGCCGACATTATTCTGGCTAAAGGGCAGGGAAATCTGGAGGGACTGTTTGGCTTGAGCGATCCCAGAGTTTATCATTCCTTTGTTGTGAAATGTCCCGTGGTTTCCAGGGCAACTGGAATTGCCCGGGGAGGCGGGGTTTTCAGCCGGTTTACTGACACTGGAGGTAATAATGCCAATTTATGAATACTACTGCGGCACATGCAATACAATATATCAGTTCCTTATCCGCGGAAGCAGAAAAGCAGAGGATCTCCAGTGCCCGAAATGCGGAAAGGGTGATCTGGAAAGGGTTATGAGCCAGTTTTCTACCTCTTCCTCAAAATCAAGGTCAGATGATGAAATGGCCGCAGATATGGCCGATGTCGACGAGAACGATCCAAGATCAATGGCCCGGGCGGTTCGCAGAATGGCCGATGAAATGGGCGAAGACCTTGGCCCCGAACTGGAGCATGCTCTCGGAAGGCTTGAAGCGGGCGAAGATCCTGAGAAGATAGAGCAGGAACTGGAAGAAATGGGCTTCGGAGAAGAAGACGGGCCCGGAGGTACGGGAGCCCCTTCACCAGGTCGGGATCCGGGGCTCTATTAGCCAGGCGACACAACTCTGTTACAGCTGTTTTCTCTCTATCCGCTCAATTATAAGATCGGCGACCTTACTGCCTGAGAGAAGCATCCCTCCGAATATTGGCCCCATTCGATAACCTCCACCAACAGCGCACGCGCTCATTCCGCTTACAAAAAGACCGGGATACACTTCTCCTGTAAATTCCACAGTATTTCTCTCCCCCAGCACAACGTTCAAGCTTCTCTCGCCAGCTACACCGCCGGTGGCTGTGGATAACTCCACTCCGTTCTTGCAGGCAAGTCTCGCGGCAATCTCAGCAGGATGACCGGTGGCGTCAAGAACTGCCTCAGCCATAGTCATCAGCGGATCAACCATCATCTTCTGCCTCAGAACAGGCGACCAGTTAATAACAACGCCGTTTACCTCTTCATTGTTATCAAAGGTTAAATCATCCACTGCGATACAGTTGAAAACTCTCACGCCTGAACAGCACGCTCTGTTTATCAGTGCAGCGGTTCCCTGAACGGAGTCAACTACAAAGTTCCCCTTTTCTCCGGGAGTCAGGATCATCCCGGATTCCTCAGCGATGGATGCTGCATTCTCTTCAATAAGAATCTTGTTGAACATCATGGCTCCGCCCCACATTCCGCCGCCGGGAGCAAGATTTCTCTCGTACAGATTGACGGAGTAGCCCTTCTCCGCAATAACAGCCGCCGCCAGCAGCCCGGAAGGTCCACCGCCGACGACAGCTGCATCAGCACTCAGACTGTCATTCAGTTTTTTAAAATATGAGTTAATAATTCCAGAGCTTACCAGAGATTCCATGTTTCCTCCTCATGTGATCCGGCAGGCAGCCTGGCAGTCGAACAGATGACTTTCATGCCATTCCCTACGCCGGCATTATCCGGATCAGGTTGTACGGGTTTATTCTCAGCCGCAACAATTGCAGCACCCCGATGTTTCAAGTATGTCAGGTCAGCAGATATTTCCCTCTCTGATCAGGCAGGCAACAGCTTCAATGTCTCCCACAAACTGCCTGTCCTCATCAAGTGGCGGGAACACTGCGGAAACAGTAACAAATGTTTTCCGTGTACCCCGGCCCATAATTCCGCGGCTCAGGAACCTGTGTGCCTGAACTGCCGCGACAAGCTCTGTAGCCAGAACATGACAACTGTTCCTGACAATTTCCACAGCCTGCCTCGCGGCGGTTGTACCCATGCTGACATGGTCCTCCTGACAACCGCTGACGGAAATACTGTCCACGCTTGCCGGGTGGGCAAGCACCTTGTTCTCGCTCACAAGGGAAGCAGCAGTATACTGTGCTATCATCAACCCGGAGTTGGTTCCAGGGGCAGGAGAGAGAAATGCGGGAAGACCGCTGAGATCCGGATTGAGAAGCCTCTCGGTTCTCCTTTCCGAGATATTCGCAAGTTCCGCCACTGCAATTTTCAGATGATCCGCTGCGAAAGCAACAGGCTGGCCGTGAAAGTTTCCCCCGCTTACGGCCCTGCCGTCCTCCATGAGAAGAGGGTTGTCTGTAACAGCTTTCAGTTCCCTTTCCAGCGTGGTCTCAATGTACTTGAGCGCGTCCCTTGATGCCCCGTGAACCTGGGGTGTACACCTGAGAGAATAAGCATCCTGAACTTTACCGCAGGAGGGGTGGCTGTGGAGAATTTCTGAACCCTCAAGGTGCTTCCTGATAAATTCGGCAGATTCGAAAGCTCCCGGATGTGGTCTGAGACCGATAAGCTCAGAATCCAGTGCGGAATCTGTGCCAAGCAGCGCTTCAAGAGTGATAGCTGCTGTGGCATCCGCTGCGTCCATCAATCTCTGTGAGTCGAGAACCGCGGAACACATCAGCGCGGTCATTGCCTGGGTTCCATTAATAAGCGCGAGCCCCTCCTTTGCCTGAAGTTCCACAGGCTCCATCCCCGTGGCGTCAAGGGCTTCTGCGCCGGAAACAATCTGTCCATCCTGGTCAATGCACTCGCCCTCACCAAGAATGGGAAGGCACATGTGAGCAAGAGGCGCAAGATCTCCGGAAGCACCCAGTGAACCCTGTGACGGTACTGCCGGCGTGAATTTGCTGTTTCCCAGTTTGATAAGAGCATTTACAGTCTTCAGCCGGATTCCACTTCTTCCCCGGGCCAGAGAAACAACTCTCAGAAAAATCATTACCCTCACAATATCCGGAGGGAGAAGGCTGCCGGTACTGCATGCATGACTGAGGAGAAGATTCTTCTGAAGGAGTCCAAGCTCATCTGAAGGAACAACAGTACTTGCAAGACGACCGAATCCGGTGTTGACTCCATAAATTGGTTTCCCTGATTTGAGCAGGATATCAATCTTTGAGCGTGCGCTTGTAATGGCAGCTGCGGCATCCTGTCCCAGTTCAAAGGGTACACCCTCCAGAATCTGTCTCACTGTGAGAAGATCAGTTCCTTCACAGCCAATGATTACCTTTGAGGACATTATCACCTCCGTGTACATTCAGTTTTAAAGCAATGTCTCCTGAGCAGAGGAATATGTCAACATAGAAACACCAACGGCAATCTCTATGCGCCAAACTGGCACATACACTGAAAAGTCCACTTTACCCTCAGAATAAGCTGCAGATATGCTATTCTTTATCTATCTGTACTGCATTCAGTTGGATGCTCATTTGCAATTCCGGTTCCCTTTGGCACATTCCTTGCTTTTCTCCTGATTTGCCGAATTGATAGTAACAGAACAAGCAGTTCGCATTATGCCAAACAGGTATTTCTCTTTGAAAGGAGATTAGAATAATGGCAGAAGTGAAGGTAAGGCCCCTCTTCGACAGAATCATTGTTCGTCGTGAAGAGCCCAAAGATGTTGTGCAGGGTGGAATTGTTATTCCCGACACAGCTAAAGAAAAACCCCTTGAGGGAACCATAGTCGCCGTAGGACAGGGCAGACGCAGCGACTCAGGTGAATTTATGGCTCCAGTTGTTAAAGAAGGCGATAAGATCCTCATCGGTAAATATTCCGGTACTGAGGTCAAAGTTAACGGCGAAGACCTTGTGATCATCCGTGAGGATGATATTCTCGCCGTCATTGAGAATTAAGGAGAATTCCACTATGCCAGGTAAAGAACTGAAATTCAATCAGGATGCCAGACATGCCATCCTCACCGGTGTCGAGCAGCTTTCAAATGCTGTCAAGATCACACTCGGTCCCAAAGGCCGCAATGTTCTCATTGAGAAGAAGTGGGGCAGCCCCACCATCACCAAAGACGGTGTAACTGTCGCCAAGGAGATCGAGCTCCCGGACAAGTTCGAGAACATCGGTGCCCAGCTTATTCGCGAAGTCGCCAGTAAAACAAGTGATGTCGCCGGTGACGGAACAACCACCGCAACCCTTCTGGCCGAATCCATCTACCGCGAAGGTCTCAGAAATGTTACAGCAGGCGCCAGCCCTATGGCACTCAAGCGCGGCATCGAAGCTGCCGTAAATGCAGTTACGAAAGAACTTAAAAATCTCAGCGAAGAGGTTCGCGGCAAAGACGAAATCCAGCAGGTTGCCACCATCAGCGCCAACAATGACAGCGAAATCGGAATCATCATTGCGGACGCCATGAAAAAGGTTGGCAAGGACGGTACAATCAGCGTGGAAGAAGCCAAATCCATGGACACGCACCTTGATGTTGTAGAGGGTATGCAGTTTGATCGCGGCTACCTCAGTCCTTACTTTGTAACCGATCCCGAGACAATGGAAGTCGCTCTTGAGAAACCTTACATTCTCATTTACGAAAAGAAGATCAGCAATGTAAAAGATCTCCTTCCTGTTCTCGAAAAGGTTGCCCAGATGGGTCGTCCTCTTCTTATCATCGCTGAAGACATCGAGGGCGAAGCTCTTGCTACGCTTGTAGTAAACAAGGTTCGCGGAATGCTTCAGGTTGCAGCAGTCAAGGCCCCGGGATACGGTGATCGCCGCAAGGCAATGCTTGAAGACATCGCTGTCCTCACGGGTGGACGCTCAGTCACAGAGGATCTTGGCATCAAGCTTGAGAATATTACCATGGAGGACCTTGGGTCATGCGGTCTTATCAAGATCGACAAAGACAACACAACCATCATTGAGGGTGGTGGAAGCACCGAAGACATCAAGGGTCGCGTAGGCCAGATTCGCAGACAGATTGAGGACACCACAAGTGACTACGACCGCGAGAAGCTTCAGGAAAGACTCGCCAAGCTCGCCGGTGGTGTTGCGAGAATCAATGTGGGCGCAGCTACGGAAACCGAAATGAAAGAGAAAAAAGCCAGAGTTGAAGATGCTCTTCACGCAACCCGTGCCGCTGTCGAAGAGGGCATCGTTCCCGGCGGTGGAGTTGCCTTTATCCGCTGCGAGAAAACAGTTGAGAGCCTTAAGCTTGAGGGTGATGAAAAAGTCGGAGCCGATATCATTCTCCGCTCACTCTCCTCTCCCCTCCGTCAACTTGCTGTCAATGCAGGCATGGAAGGTGCCATTGTAGTGGAAAAAGTTCGCGGCATGGAGAAAGCAGAGGGTCTGAATGTAGCAACCGGCGAGTATGTTGACATGTTTAAGACCGGTATTGTTGACCCCACAAAGGTCACAAGAACTGCTCTTCAGAACGCAAGCTCCATCGCGGGGCTTCTTCTTACCACAGAAGCCATCATTATCGAGATCCCAGAGGCAGAGAAACCTATGCCCGGTGGAGACGGTGGAATGGGTGGAATGGGCGGAATGTACTAAACTCCGTGAGATACGCGAAAGGGCCGCAGATTATCTGCGGCCCTTTCTCCATTATTCAATTACTGCGGCGGTACCAGACTGAAGGGAACCGTTACAGGAAGGTTACCGGTCTGCTCGGGTGCAGATCCGAAGTTCAGCGAACTTACCGCCGATGAAACTGTTCCCTGCAAACCGGAAAGCGCGCTCGGACAACTGACGGAAACTCCAGTTACCGAACCGCCCGGCGTGATGGAAAAGTTGATAGTTATTGTACCGCTGGCTCCCGGATTGCTTCTGAGTAAACTTTCGTAGGCAGTCTGCACACGCATCTTGATAATATTTATTTTGCGCCTGATGTCACTCATATTCCTGTATCCAAGATCAATTGCTTCTCCTGAGGCACTGGCGCTGAATGTTACCTGTGCCGCCTGATGAGCTGCCTGCATATCACTTGCGCTGACTGTACCTGCTGTAGCGGCGACTCCGCCGCCACCTCCGGCCAGTCCGGCGATACCGCCTGAGCCTCCTCCTCCCGCACCTGCTATCAGGGCCTGGCCGCTCTGTCCGGATGCAAGGCCTGTACCTGATGACGCGGCACTCTGAAGATCCCCGATGAATCCGGCTCCGCCGCCGGCAGCTCCTGTACCGTAGGCGGCAAATCCTATGCTGCTCAAGACATCACTGGCTGCATCTGCTCCCTGGGCCGCGCCTCCGCCGGCTGGAGCCTCAGAGCCTCCGGCAACACCTCCACCGGAGGTCGCCACTTCAGCAACAGGCATATCGCTGACAATTTCTTCTCCCATGCCGGCAGCGGCCGGTGGAGTTTCAGCAAGTTGAACAACTCTTGCGCTGGGAGCACTTCTCAGCATCTGCGTCTTCGATTCCTTTACCACAACTATCAGCCTGTCAGTTACGGCCCCCATAAGAAGAGCTGCGGCAAGCCCGATTCCAAGCAGTATCTTGAACCGGCTGTCTTCATTTCTCACCGCATGGAAAGCAGTTACTTCATGAGGTCTGGACGCAAAGCTTTTCCAGTTGTAAACGCCTGGTTTAAATTTAGGAATTGGAGCAACATATTTCGGCTTGGGTTTAAGCAACTCGACGGGTGGTTCAGCAAAGCTGAAAAACACCTCTGTGTTACCAACCGTAAATACGCCGGATACATTTCTGTCAAAAATCCAGATGTAGGAATCTCCGGGTTTTTCCTGCTTGAGAAGGTTTCTTTCAATAAGAGTTGCGAATGGAATAACACTTCCCTTGACCTCAACACCGCCCTTAATTTCAGGAAGCAGTCTAAGTATATATTTGTTGCCGTGTTCGGGTTCCAGAAGGGTGTGTATTCTTGGAAGATTCCCTGTTTTCACGCATATTGTGTTGTAGTCTGCCTGGCCGATGGTCATGATGCCGGCATTGGGAAATACCTCTCTGCGACCTGCTGCATCCTCGATATTGAGCTTCAGCACCCTCTTGTCTTGAACAAAAGGAACCTTTTCGGCTTTCTTCGGAATCGGTTTCTTCTTTGGTTGAGGCTTCTTCTCAGCAACTTTGGGTGGATCAATAAATCCGAAGTGAATTACAAAAGAACCAGCTGTGACTGCGCCCTGATCACCGTAATTTACCTTCAGAAGATAGTTTCCGTCAGCATCAGTATTGTAGATGCCCAGGCCCTTAAGATCGCTGAATTTAAACTTTGAGCCGTTAGCTGATGTAATCTGCGCGTCCATAGCGTCTGATAACTTCAGATCCCAGGTATCTTTTTCTTCACTCATCCTGATCAGCACAATTGATTCAGGAATTCCCGGTGCTTCCACCGCTATGTTGTTGTTGTACCCGGAGCCCAGGGTAATTTCCTTCTCTCCCGGGAGGAGTTTGGTAATTACTTTGCCATCCCGCATTGCGGCTACAGCAAGAATCTTCTTTCTTTCTTCTGCCATCAGTCTTCACCACCTTCGCCGGGGATGACTTTGATCACAGCCAGATTCTGCCTGATATACCCGGCTTCCGAACAACTCGCCATCACCCTCTGAAGAAGAATCGCCGGCATGCCCACATCCCCCTGGATGTTGATCTTCGTATCATCCTCAGTAAGTGTACCTCTGGTAAGTCGTGAATATTCCATGTGATCCCTGAGCCTGGTAACAAGAACAGGAATCGAATTCCCTGAGCTGAGAAGTTCCGCGTTCACCGTGACAATCGGATCTCCTTCAACAACGATATAAAAGTTGTTTACCTGAATCTCCAGTTTCAGCTCTACCTTCTTCTCAACTCTCGCCTTTGGAAGAGTCAGCTTATCGCTGACTGTAACAAGCTGTCCATCAGCGGAGTAGCTCTTGAGAAGGAACACAAGAAGAATGGTGAACATATCAATCATAGATGTGAGGTTAAGAGCAACTTTCTTATCCTTACCGCGGCTGAGCGCCTTTGATTTACCTGAGCCAATCAAAAGCGGGACATGGCGCTTTGAAGGCATGCTCATCAGTTCCCACCCCCGGCGGCCATGGCGGAATTTACTGTGGCGGATGGAGCAACCTGGAGACCGGGTTGATCGAATCCCACGGCACCGGCCAGATCAATTGCGGCTATGATGTTATCGTACCTTGTCTCTTCCACTGTCAAAATGGTGATTTTGTGGAAATTTATCTGCGGATATGCCTCTGTAAGAAGCTCATGCACTTCGGTTAATTTCATTGAAAGAGAATCCCACGGGAAAGAAGTAACAGTTTCTCCGTAAAGCTCTGTCTCAAAAGCATAACCCACATGAGCCGATCCGCTGGCTGTACCAATGAATATTTCCTGTTCGGTAATAATTATCTTGGGCTGAAGCCTGTCTTCTTCCGATCTCATAAGGTTGGCTGTAGCTCCGGCTCCGCCACTGCTGATGCCCTCTGTGGCCGCCATTTCTATAACAACCACCTCGAGAAATGTAGCACTGAACAGCAGAAACGGGATTATGCAGCAGAACAGGTTCATCACCGGAAGAAGATCAATTTCCGGCGGGTGTTTTACTGTCCGACTTCGCCCGGAGGCAGCTTTGGCCATCAGGCCTCCCTTCTGGCCTGTGCCAGCATGTTCATGACCATTACACTGTAACGGTCAATATCATCCACCAGATTATCAGCTCTTGCGGTAAGAACCGAGTGAGCAATAAGCATTGGAATAGCGGCAATAAGGCCGAAGGCTGTTGTGTTCATTGCCTGAGAGATGCCGTTTGCAAGGAGCACGCTCTTCTGCTCGGGATCAGCTGCTGCCACCGCCGCGAACGCAGCAATAAGACCAAAAATAGTTCCCAGCAGACCAACCATTGTTGAAACATTGGCAAGCATACCCAGATAGCCGATTCTCGCGTTAATCCTTGGAAGTTCGGCGAGCGCCATCTCGTCAACAGCGTTCTGAATGTCGCGCTCGGAACCCCTGTAGTTCCTCAGTGCTGCCTCAATAATCTTTGACAGTGGCGATCTTTCCTCGCTTGTGGTTGCAATTGCTCCTTCTATACTGCCCTTGCGAATCAGGGATGCTATTCTTGCCATAAGCGCCTCAGGTTTTGCACTGGCTACTCCAAAGAGGAAAATTACTCTCTCAATAAAGATTATCAATCCAACTCCGAAGAAAAACAGAATGGCCCACATGGCAGGTCCACCCTGGCGAAAGAACTTCGCGAACCTGCTGAAGAGGCCACCTTTAACTTCCTCCACTTCTTCCTCGACAAGTTCATCTGCGCCTGTTGTGTCAGCCGGAACTTCTTCCTCCGGGATAACAACCTCTGCAACCGCAGTGGAATCAGTGGCTGTGGAATCTCCCTCCGCTACAGCGGCGGAATCAGCTTCGGCCGCTTCCTCACCCTGCGCCAGAACAATACCCGGTAAAACCAGAACAACAAGAGCTATCAGCAGGGGAAACAAGTTTCCGCGCATTAAGGGACTCCTCTCTCTAACCATTGTGTTAACCTATTGACCTATCAGGTCATACAGCAAATTACCTACTAAATCAAGACCGGCCATTACAGCAAATGTCATACCGGTTCTGTCGTTTCCTTCCGAATACTTCCACGCACTCAACCCGCCGAGAACAGCGACAGTACCATACCGTACATAGACCGGCATAGCACTCGATCGCCTCGCAACCATGGAAAAACTTGTCTCAGAGGCAAAAGCACCGGGATAAATTGGTCTCACAACATCCTCAAGAAAACTTCTCTCTAGAAGCACATTACTCAGATCCGGTGTGCTTTTCAGCATAAGAAACAAAGCCTGCGGGGTGCGCAACTCACCCTGTATGGTAATCTCCTCCAGAATAAGCCGGCCAGCCTCGAAGGTAGCTCCTTCCTGACCGTACACTGCTGTACAGATCAGCACCAGCAATATAACAGAAAAACAGCGTGTCACTGACCTGCCTCCTCTCCTGCTGTCGGATCACCGGATACCTCATCGCCTGTCTGTTCCAGCGGATCTCCCTCGACAGTGGCAGTTTCATCCACAGGTTCCGGTACATACACCTCCAGTTCATAGCCGGGAAGACCAAGGGTAGAAACAGTTCCAGGCGCAAGCAGCTCAAGATTGTCCGCGGCCTTTTCAACCCATTCGTTTCTAACACCCGCTGAAACAGCTTTTTCTACAGCTGTCACATAAATATTAATGGCCTTCTGAACCTCGGGTTCATAGAATTGAAGATACAACTGGTTGTAAAATTCATCAATTGCCTCATCAGGCAATCCCTCCGGCGGATCCATAAAAGCTACGGAATTCGCGAAGTCCTCATACAATTCGCCCGCTCTGACGCAGGACGCCATGAACCAGACATCAACATTATAGGTAAGCGACTTTCCATACCAGCTCTCAACTTCGCCCTTGAGCTGAGCTTTCTGCTGAACATTATCCGGAGTAACAATCATCGCGTCATAGCTGAATCTGATAATTTCACCGATTCTGAAAGCACCCCTGGCGGCATCACTGGTAGGACCCTGCCGATACATATCATAGGTTTCAACACATGCCAGATATTTTTCCCGTGCTCCCATGTAATCGTAAGCATCATACAGATAATCTCCCGTTTTTCCAAGAGCAATAACCATTGTTTCAGGTGATGCTGCCTGCTCGTTTATGATACGGTTGTATACACCGATAGCCAGACCGTCAGCTCCACCACTTTCATAGGTAACCGCGGCACTGTACAAGGCCGAGTGCATTCCATCAGCCGTAGGGAAACGATTGTAGGCTTCCAGATAAGTATCTCCGGCAAGAATATAGTGCTCGGCTTCCATTGCCAGATAGGCTGCCCTCATCATGCCTTCAGGGGCCTGGGGGGCCTCCGGGTATGAGTTGGCAAGCAAAGTAAATACCCGGATTGCGCTTTCGATATCTCCAGCCTTTCCATAAGTCTCTCCGGCATCATACAGAGCAACCGGGGCAACATCTGTTCCGGGGTGAGCCCGCGCGGACTCTTCGTATCTGGCCGCTGCGATAAGCAGAGATTCAGTATCTTCAGACTGCGCGAGAGCTTCAGCATCCATATATGAAACAGCTGCCGCAAGCGCCGCGACATCGGCACCCAGGTCTTCGCCTGTAATTGATGCGGCGTCAGCTGCCCTTCCGTACCACAACTCGGCATCAGAGAACATCTGTTCCGCCTCATAGGCTGAGGCGAGGAACCTGGCGGATCTGGCCGTGTATTCTGAACCCGGGAATTCATTGTATATCCTCATGTATGACTCACGGGCAGCAGTGAAATCATTTGCGTTGTAGTGACTGCCTGCATCGTTAAAGAGGAATTGCGCGGCGTATTCTCCTGAAGGGTAGTTATCCGCGTAGAACATGCCGATCTCGTGCATCTTCTCTCTGAAAAGCAGGCTGTCAGCTCCTGGCTGCTCATAGGCAAGACCGAAAGAGCTGAAAGCGTTGACCGCGGCATTTTCTCTCTGCTGAGTGGATGTGCTGTCGTAAACAACTTCCAGATAAACACCACCCGCCTCTGCCAGATTTCCAGTGTTGTAATAGGAATCTCCAAGAAGGAATTTAAAACCATAAGCCTGCCGGGAATCCCCGTAGTCAGCGAGATAAAGTTCAATTTTTTCTATGAGATTGGAGTAACCCTGAGTGGCTTGTTGAGAATCTCCCTCAGCTACCCGCTGAGCATGGTATTGAATTGAGTTTTCCAGAGCGGACGCTCTCAGAGAATCCACCTCTGACCAGATAGAAGAGTCTCCGGACATGCTGGCCCACTCACTCTGAACACCATACTTATCAACAATCTGTTCTCTGGCCATGGCGGCGCTGGCAAAGTCTCCGGCGCCTTCGTACGCAACTGCGATTCTGGATTGGATAAAGGGAGCTTCAAGGCTGTACGGATCCCTTTGAAGAAGCGATTGATACGATTCAATTGATTCCAGCCAGAATCCCTGCTCCATGTAGAAATCACCCATCTGGGTAAGAACATCCACAGTAACCTGATCATCGCCGAATGAGTCAAGGAAATTGGTTGCAAGCTGCACGGGCGGGCCGGATTTCTGCTCCATGAAGTCATGAGCGAGATACTCCACTGCCTCACTGACCATGTCTGTACGGCGCACAAGTCCAAGATCATCCATCCTGTGACTGTCCCTGATAAGATATCCGAACAGGGCAATTGAGTGTTCGTACTCGTTGAGCAGATACGCGGTCCAGCCCAGCTTGTAAATGCCGAACTGATATATGGTAGAATTGGCTTCAGGGTAGTCGAGAATCTGGTTGTAAAATGCAAAAGCGCTGTCAAAGTCAAAGGATTCAAAGAAAAAGTCTCCTGCCCTGAGGAAAGTCTCGGGAGCTAGAGGGCTGTCTGGAAACTCGGAAAGAAGCCGTCTGTAGCTGGCGACCGAACCAACAGGGTCTCCCATTTCATTAAGAGCATAGCCAAGAGAATAGAGAGCGATATCCTCAACCTCACTGTCGGGGTACTGGTTCAGTACCTTCTGGTAAAGTTCAATAGTTCGGGAGTAATCCGCCGGAATGAAATCTCCACCGGCAGACGCGGTTCTGTCAAGATAGCTGTTCTTGTCTATCTCGTAGTACAACTGCGCCAGGCGCACATAAATATCTGCCGTGAACCTGCTCTCCGGGTAGTGAGCAAGATACTCCTCAAAGTAGCTGGCGCATTCTATCCCGGATTCATCTATTCTGGCTTGCAGGGAGAGAGTTTCAGAGAGTCTCTGCTGAATCAGCGCGTCAGCCCGGGTGCTGTCCCCTTCTACATAGCTGTCGGCAATCCTGCCGTTGTAGTAAGCACCGAGATAGTTAAGCGAATCCCGTTTCAGTTCTCTTTCAATGAATGTAGCAATAGCTATGCCGTATTCTGTCTCCTGCATCCAGTCGTGATCGGCAGCCATCCCTGAATCCATCTTGCTTGCCAGATCCTGCAGTGCCAGTCTGATTCTGGAAACCTCTTCCTCCAGTTGCAGAAGCTCCTGCCTGTCAGCTTCGCTGCCGGCATAATCAGCAAGGTTCTGCGTATTCTCTATTTCAAGGGCAAGCCGTTCAGAGCTTGCTCTTGAAGCTGCTATCAGCCTGTTCATCTGTTGAAGCATGGTCTCGGAATCCATGCCAACCGGCATGGAGAGAGATGCCTCAAAACCTGAAATATCAACAAAGAGGGATCTGAGAGAAGCTTCCTCGTTCTCAATAAGAGCAACGAGTTCCATATCTCCCTGCATGTAGGCTTCTTCTTTCAACTCGGTAAGCCCCAGTCGTATTCTGTCCAGTCTCTCCCGCTCGGAATCATACTGATCAGCCACATCTGTCCCGGAACGGAATGCATCAAAGTAATCATCGCTCGATCCGTAGTCTTCCATAAGCTGCCTGTACATGGAGATGGCAATGTCTATGTCCTGTGCTCCCAGGGCGCAGTTGGCCATAGCAAGTTCGAACTCACTGCAGAGTTCGCTGCCCGGCAGTTCTTCAATAACTCTTTCGGCCAGATTGTAGGCATCCTGATATCTCTCCTGACGCATGTAGGTCCATGTAAGCCCCAGCATTGCAACATCGTAATATGAACTGAACGGAGATACTTTGCGGTATTCCTCGGAAGCCTGATCAAGCTGCCCCTGATCGACATAGATCTGCGCGATTGCTATTCTCGCCCGGTCGGCAATACCTGTTTCACTCCTGCGGGCTCCATCAATCACTTTCTGAAGCTCAACGACCGCCGCGGAGGTGTTGTCTTCCGCTACATAGGTTACCGCGATAAGGTAAGCAGCGAGCGAACTGTTATCTCCGGAGGGATCAACCTGCTGCAGTGTGGAACGAGCGGCAGCAAATTCACCCATGTGATACTTCGCCAGCCCGCCGACAATAACCGCAATCTCTTCGTACTCAAAACCGGGAGAAACAGTCCTGAGTTTCTCGAAATAATCCACCACAGCCTCGTAATCCTGCAGTTCAAATTGTATCAACTCGAGTCGGAACAACGCGGCATCGTAGTATTCAGATTCGGAAAAGTTCTCAACCACGGAAGTGAATGCGTCCAGGGCCCAGACAATGGATCCGCTTGTGTAAAGTTCTTCGCCCAGTTCAAAAGCAGACTGTGCGCTGAAAAGAATGGACCGCTGCCGGCGAAGCTGTATCAGCTCAGCTTCTATTCTGGCAAGTCTTTCCTCTTCACGCATTATCTGGCTTTCCAGATCTTCAAGTTCTTCCTGGGCTCTCCGTAAAGTGCTGCCTGTCTCCTCACCAGCCTCCGGATCAGAAATCTGAGCCGCAGCCGGGGTGCCCAGGGCAAATACAATAAAAGCAGCGATGAAAAATCTGATATGCAAGCCCATTGCTGGATCTACCTGGGCTCGTCAAGAAGGTCGCGAAGCCTCTGAAGCTCGGATTCAGCAGCTCTGCGTCGTGCTTCAAGCTCGTCAAGCCTTGTTCTGGCTCTCTCTATACGCTGCTGCTCTCTCTCCAGTTCAAGACGACTGGCTCCAAGTAAAGGACCGAATCTTGAGGAAACAGCAATAGTGACTTTTGAGTTTTGCATTATATCCTGTTTGCTCTGATTTTCAGGAGCAAAAACCATCTGCTCCAGCTCAGCCCAGGCAAGATGCAGGTTAACATGTTTTCCTACGGCGTAAGTCATGCCGAGATTGAGATCTCGTCCGTCCATCTCAAGTGCCAGTGAGAAATTCTCCCCCGGCTCCCAGACCATTGATCCGAAAAGACCGTTGGCAATGGAACTGCCTATGCCAAGAGCTCCGTTGTCTACAACTCCAACAAAACGGCCTATCCCGATACCAAAATTGAGTGTAACGGGCACTCCGAGAAGATACCGCATATCCTTTGAGGCAACGCCGTAAACAGACCAGTTCTGGGCATGGTCGTAATTGTAGAAACCTTCCTCATCCCAGATTCCCGGATAGCGGCCGGTAGAATCAGGTGTGCCGGGTTCACCCGAAAAGCAATCAACATGCTCACCGCCAATGCCGTTCTGAAGGCCAAGGGAAAAGGCCGGGACAGCAATACCCTCCTTCAGAATAGCCACCTTCGCGTTGAGTACTATTCCGCCGTCAGCCAGATACGAAGCGCCAATCTGACCATAGCTCAGAATGCCGAAATTAACATAGCCTGTCAGTTTCACATCGCTGTTGGACACACCGAGGGAATCCTCAAAGGAAAACGCGCTTGCGGCAATTCCGATTTCAACCTCTGTATGCTCAAGCACATAGGCCTCCGGGGCATTTACAACATCCCCGTATGCATATGGAAGAGACCCCGCAAGTGCGACAACTGCGCCGAAAGGTAAAAACCAGACTGAAAAACGCATACGACTCCTCCAAATCCCCTCAACATATTCCACACTATCATCTACCTAATCGGACTTAATATCACAAATAGACAGAGCCCGGTCAAGCGTAATCAACATCACACCAGCCCGCGAATCGAATATATAACAGTAGTTGACCTCAAAAGGGTATCCGGCTATTTTCGACCGGTGAGGTTTATTGAGTAAATTCTACACTGGAGGTTCATCAATGAGTGTCATTGCGCTGATGCTGCTGACTGTCGCGGGCATTCTGCCGATGTGGGAACTTCATCTGGACGCGACCCCCAGAGGAGAAGCTCAGCTGATAAACAGGGGAAATTCTGAACAAATTCTTCTGATTCCTCTTGGCACTGCCGGTCTGGGTGCCTGGAGTGCGGGCGGCGTTCAGCTACCCGGCTTTCCGGTCTCCAACGGTGTGGGAGTCATCTGGCGGCCGGCCGCAGTACCCGGCTCAACTGGAGAAACTCTAATAGCTTATGCAGACAACGACGGATTTACTCACTTAATAGATTGTAACGGGATCGAAGTATTCGGCTGGCCTGTGAACAACAACAGCAACATCATAACGAGCGTAACAGCCGTTGACCTGAACGACGACGGGGAATTTGAAATAACTTATGGAACCAGCAACGGCATGGTTCATCTGTTGAACCTTAGAGGACAGAACATTCAGGGCTTCCCAGTGGATCTCCAATCACAACTCCAGCATCAGCCCACCAGGATCAGTCTCGGAGGCGGTCGCTCAGACGGACTTATCTGCGCCACCAACAACAGCAGGATTACCATACTCGGACGGGATGGCCTTCACCTGCCCGGCTGGCCCAAACGCACAGAATTTCCAACCGGCACCATTCCGGTTTCGGGCGATGTAAACGGAGACGGACAGGCTGACATAGTGTTCACCAGTCAAGACGGAAAAGTTCACCTGTACAGCCTGCTGGGTGAAGAGCAGGAAGGCTGGCCGTTCTATATGGATGCCCGCCCTGTACCCGGAGCCATAGCAATAGGTCTCGTTGACTTTGAGCTCCAGCTTCCTCAAATTGCTGTAGCTTCCATAGACAGCACAGTTTACCTTTTGAACGGAGACGGATCTCTGTCCGGAGCCTGGCGCTGGCCCAACCACACGAACTCAAGACCGTACCAGCCGATTATTTCGTATACGGAGGGAGGACCTTCCGTAATCGCCACGGCAAACAGCGGAAACATATATGCCTGGGACGCTTCAGGCAAAAGAGTAAATGGCTATCCCTTTAGCAATCCGGGAGGAATTGTTTTTCCGCCCGTGATGGGTGACATGAACGGAAATGGTGTTCGGGAACTCATAGTAATCGGCGCGGGAGGCTGCGTGTCCGCATATCCCGCGGCATCACATGCTCCAACAAAGCACACATGGCCTCTGCCTCTGGGAGACCAGTACAACTCAGGATCCTACGGAACTGATTTCCTGCCTGTGGCTGAAGTGGAACAACTCACCGGAGAATTCAGCGGATCAGTCTCGCTTTCATACTCCGTCAGCTGCGCGGAATGGACAGGTATCTCCGTCAGTTACTCCACTGACGCCGGCTACAGCTGGGAAGAAACCCGCAACTATACCGAACGCCCGGGAGCAATCACCTGGAATTCCGATCAGGATCTGCCATCTGAAGATCAGAGAAGGTGTCTCATAAGAATTACTCCATACTCGGATTTCGGGCCCGGAGAGAGCGGCACATCAGGACTCCTTCATATTGACAACAACAGGCCGCCCCAGCTTTTCATGGAAGTCCCTGTAAAAATAGATGACTCCAGATACAGACTGGGCTACGCGGTGGAAGATCGGGAAGGAGACACCATTCAGCTCCAGGCGCAGTTCTCCACTGATGACGGAAATACCTGGGAACTTATGCATCTGGGGGGCAGCAGTCTTGAAATAGAACCCTGGTTCTACGGGGAACCGGTAATCTGGAACGCGGTAAGAGATGTGGGGCACATTGATTCTGACAACATCAGACTCAGGATAAGAGCCGCTGACGCGGATCCCGGTCCCTGGTACTTTATAGATGGGCTTCATATTGACACGGACAGACTTCCAAGCGCACAGATCATAGCCCCCACTACCGAGGTACAGGGAAGAGTAACTCTGGGCGTCAGGCTCAGCGATCCGGAGCAGAATCTGCTGGATGTGGTGTATCAGTACAGCACGGACGGCGGGTACAGCTGGTATCCGGCAACGGTGGTAGAGGCTGACCAGGCCGGAATAGGAAGATACAATTTCGAAATTGTATGGGAATCAACAACAGACCTGCCGGAATTCGACGGATACCAGTTGAGACTCCGGGCTCTTCCATCGGATATGAATACAGGAATTGCTGTTCCATCAGCGCCGTTCCATCTGGACAACAACAGTTTACCCACGGCAAGAATCAGTTCTCCTTCGGTATACGATGTTTTCCGGGGTGTGGTACCTGTGAACTTCTCCCTTACAGACATCGAAAGCGATGACATTACTCTGAATCTTGAGTACAGGCTCCACGGCGTTGAGGAAACCTGGCACATCGCCCGTGGACTTGTCAGCAAGGGTCCTTTCGGGCTGTCCAGGTACAACACAATGCTTAATTGGAACAGCTCAGTTGATCTTCCTGAAGTCTCCAGACTTGATGTTGACATAAGACTGGTGGCAACAGACGGTGATTCCGTACGCTCCGAAGAGGTCGGTCCCATCACCCTGGAAAACACAAATATTCCGGAGGTTATCAGAGCTACAATAGCGAATACGGACACCGGGAGAAGACAAGCCGAGATTGCCTATGAACTGGGAGACAAAAACAGCAGAACCCTTGATCTGAGCATTGATTACAGTGCGGATGGCGGTGAAACCTGGAGGCAGGCCACGGTGTCCGGAAACGCCATCGGACTGAACCCCCACTCCTACAGCAACACATTCACATGGCATTACGGAACAGATATCATGGGTGCACAGGGAACTGCCCTGCTCAGGATAACCCCCACTTATCAGGGCAGCAAGCTGGGCAGACCCCGGTTTATTGAGCAGGTTTTCCGGTAACCTCTTCCCAGCGGGATTTGCCGCAGGTCATTTTCACAGTTTGCGGAGCTTTTTCCCTGACCATGGAGAGCATTTCCGCAGCTATCCTTCTGATGTCCCACTGAGCATGGGCATCGTCTCTCAGCCTGATTAAATGATTGAACTCTCTGCCGTTAATACTGAGCCTGACCTGACGGCGATGGGCATTGGTTAACAGATACTCCCCCGCGCGACCAGACTCGGACGCGGCGGAAGAAGCCTTTGAACACTCCCTTCTGAACAGATCAGCAAGTCCTGCTTTCTCAATACTTGGTGGAATGGTAACTCCCAGAGCCGGATCGTAAGCTGAGACAAGCTGAGTACTCATTCTGTGTCTTTTCAACTGAGCGTAAGCCGTAGCTGAAGCTGTTATCCTGAAGTCAGCCCTGAACAGTTCCCAGAATCTGGGCAGCGCGTCATGAATTCCAAGATGATTGTAAACCCTCTCAAAAGAAGGCTCGCCGAAAAGCTCGGTAAGCCAGTCTGCGATCCTCTTGTCCGAATCGCAGCCAAGAAGCTCAACAGCACCGGAGCGGGAAACTGGAGCAGGCTGCAAATGTGCAATCCTGTCCATCTCAGTTGGTTCGGTGAACAGCATCAGAGAAGGCGCTACAGGCAGAACCGCCTGATAGAGCGCATCTGCCAGAGACTGTACTTCATCAAGAGGATGTGCCTTCATCCTTCTGATCATGTGCTCCAGTTCCCTGGCGTTCACTGTCATACCCATCTGAGTTGTTGCCGCAAGTGGAAGAATGTATCTGGCATCTTCTCTGGCCCCGGTTTTTGAGAGACCTGATTCCAGCAGAGCGGAAAGAAGCTTCCCGTAGCACTGGAACAGATCTGAAATCACAGAGGAGTGCCGATCCATTCCCTCGGGAAGAACCCAGTCTTTGCCGATCCGGATATACCGCTGAGATTTCTCTGTAAAGCTGGCAAGCCTGAATGACTGAACAGCCTCTGCCGCAAGCCTGGAAACTCCAAGAATGTCGAAGTTGAAAACTGCATGCTCAGCAATTGAGCCATGACCGTACCTGTAAACAATGGTTCTGTTGGATTTTCTGGCTTCGTCAATCTCTGCTGAAGCCTGTTTCCGAAGCTCTGTGATCGGAGCGGGATCACGGCTGATCCTCGCATAAGCTGCTGAAATAGTCTCCGGAGTTTCCGAACCGTTCTCCGTATCGGTGTTGTACCCGGCCAGAATAACCTTCACTTCCATCTCCTCAGTGTTTTTCTGCGGCAAAAGCGGCAAGGGGATTTTCATACGGCAATCTTGAGTGCATAAAATAATGAAGAGAAGCGGCGGGGTCATCAGTCTCAAGTGCACGCCTGATAATTGAAAGAGATCGGTAAAGATCCCGAGCTACAGGAAGCAGTTCCCAGCCTCCTTCAATAAGCGGAATCGATTCGACAAAATCAGTCATCTCGGGCACCGCCTCATTCAGCCATGCGATAGCATCCTCAACACCATGACCGTTTACAGCCTCTGAAAGTCTCGCCAGTATTTCTCCACCGGTATCACCGGTTCGCCAGGGAAGGTAGTGAAACTCCTGAAGAAGTTCCCATCCCCGACTGTGATTCCCCAGTACAGCGGGCCACTTCCTTTCAAGACCGGATGCTGCCTTGAGTTCCATTACCCCGTGAAGAGCCGCGGGAAATATCTCAGACGGATTTATGAACCATGAGTAACCCTCCGGCACTCTTCCGCACAACCCCGCAAGGTAGACCCTGCGAAGGCAGTAATCGGTTGCCAGCACATTGTCCCAGATGACGGGTTTTCCTCCAAGAAGCTCTTCAGCCGAACGCAGGTCAGACAATTCTTCTGAAACAACCATGGGTCCTGTCCAGAAAGAACTCCACCCGGCAGGAATCATCTCCCGCCAGACCCGGAGATACTCCTCCGCCCCCGCGAATCTGTCAATAAACTCACCGCAGTAAACAGAGGGGCACAGTATCACGGGAAGTTTCGTTCCCTCAAGAGCGCGCATCGCGAAATTAAGCTGCCTCTCCGCGAGTTTCCCCGCAGAATGATCCGGAACATCGTCAAACAGAACAGAAAGACCCCCGGCTCCTGAATCCGCGGCCCGGAAAAGTTTTTCTCCGGCAATTCTCCATTCATGATCCTGAAACTTCCACGGACTGATAGAGAAAAAGAAGGATGTGTGGCCACCCATGCAGTGCTGAAGAGATGACCATTCCTCCCGGGGATAGGGTTCCCGCCACAGAAGTCTGTGCCGGGGATCATCCTTCGGAGCATAGAAATATGCCGGGTTCTTCAGCGTTGACAGTTCATCAAGAAGTATTTTTCTCTGTTTTTCGGTAAAGGGTTTGCCATAATAACCTTCCACGATTCCCTGGTACACTTTAACCCCCTGCCTGTTATGTTACCTGAACTGTCTCAGTGGTTTTCCATTATAGCAAGAATACAAGAAAAACAGGAGTGTTCAAATGGCAAAGCGCATCGTAGAGTGTGTTCCCAATATATCCGACGGCAGAAACCGGGAAGTGATTGACGCCGTGGTAAAGGCAGCATCGTCAGTAAACGGTGCATCTGTACTGGATGTTGACCCCGGTGCGGCAACCAACCGAACTGTGATAACCATTGCCGGAGAGCCTGAAGCTGTGCTCCAGGCGGCATTCAATGTTATAGAGAGCGCCGGCAGACTGATTGATATGAGAACACAAACCGGCTCCCACCCCCGCCACGGCGCTACAGATGTCTGCCCTTTTGTTCCGGTTAGCGGAATAACAATGGAAGAATGCGCTGATCTGGCCAGAAAACTGGGTAAAAGAGTTGGAGAAGAGCTGAAAATACCCGTCTATCTCTACGAGTACGCCGCGTCAAAACCGGAGTGGGTAAAGCTGCCCAACATTCGAGAAGGGGAATACGAAGCCCTTCAGAACAAACTCGGCAAGCCTGAATGGAAGCCTGATTTCGGCCCGAATGAATGGAATGATGAAACGGCCAGAACAGGAGTCTGCACCATCGGAGCTAGAAATTTCCTTATCGCCTACAATGTTAATCTTAACACATCAGACACATCCATGGCCAAAGAGATAGCTTTGAACATTCGTGACACAGGTAGAACACAGAGAACTAATCAGTGGAAGTTCGCAAGGGATGAAAACGGCAAAAAGATTAGCCAGGAAGGCCGTCTTAAAAACTGCAAGGCTTTCGGCTGGTTCATTGAAGAATACAATACCGCTCAGGTTACAATGAACCTTACAGACATTGCCGTTACCCCGCTTCACATCGGATTTGATGTAACAAAAGAAGAGGCCGAGAAACTTGGACTTATGGTAACCGGAAGTGAAGTTGTTGGTCTTGTCCCTCTCAGTTCCATGGTTGACGCCGGAAAGTACTACCTTGAAAAGCAGAACCGCGCCCTGCTGAACATCGGCAGGCAGGCAAAATCCGTCGGGGCACCCGAACGCGAGCTGATTGAAATTGCTATAAAATCCATGGGGCTCAGTGATGTGGCTGAATTCGATCCCGACAAGAAGATTGTTGAGTACATCATCGCGGATAAATCGGTAAATCTCTCCGGCATGACATGCAGAGCATTCTGTGACGAACTCTCCATCGACAGCCCCGCTCCGGGTGGCGGCAGCGCGGCTGCCCTCATGGGTGCAGTCGGCGCCGGTCTGGACAGCATGGTTGCCAACCTTACGGTAAAGAACAGAAAATTCAGATCAAGCTGGAATGAAATGCTGGAGCTTGCGCCGGAGGCTCAGGACATAAAGGAATTCCTGGTAAATGCCATCGACGATGACACCAGAGCATTCAATGTATGGATGGATACAATCAGGGCAAAGGGAGATGTGCAGGCTGCCGTAAAAGGCGCCATTGAAGTACCCATCAGCGTTCTGGCAAAATCACCGAAAATAGCGGAAATGGCTCTGGCCCTGGTTGAACGAGGCATGCAGTCAAGTCTTTCCGACGCAGGTGTCGCAGCCGCTGCCGCAACAGCCTGTGCAACCGGAGCATACTACAATGTTCTAATTAATCTTCCGGAAATCGAAGATCTCGACTACAGAAAAAGAATTACTGAAGAAGCTGATAACCTCCTGAAAGAAACAGAAAAGCTGGCCGCCGAAGTTCAGGAGAAGGTCATAGCAAAACTGAAAAACGAAGGCTGAAACCATGGAAAGA
>JAUVIS010000191.1 GCA_030592635.1 Candidatus Fermentibacteraceae bacterium
TAGCAGCAGGCCATGCCCCCATGGTTCATAAGAGCAGTTTTTACTCTGTCAAATGATGAAAGATCATCCCCCACTACATGCCATTCCACATCCGCCGGATAGAAGTAATGAAAATCAGGTGAACTCAGGGAAGGTGCTGTTTCGAAAGACTGTCCATCAATGTCTCTGACTGCTCCGTCTCCACGGGAAAGATATGCAGTTGAAACAAGGTAGTCTCCACCCATATGAACCGTTAATCCCCCACTGCCGGAAGGCGGATCCATATCGGCGTTATACCATTCGTTGAAGCCATTCCACCAGTCGAGGTGATACTCTGCCAGAGCTGGTTCACCAGCCTCTCCGTTGTCTTCCCACACACCGGTCATAAGCAGGTTTGACTCGATGGCGGCCATGGTTCCATGAGTCCAGCATGTTCCGCCCTGCTGGCTCTTTACAGATGTGACATAATTTTCGCCACCGTAATCTCTCAGATCAAACTGTGCCGGCAGTTGAAGTTGTGTCAGTGCCAGTATAAAAATTGCAGTAAACATACAGAACCTCCTGGAATAAACAGAATCCGATCCCGGAAAATCCGTGCCTTCCGGATTATGCACTTGCGAGGAATACCTGGCTTTATATACTACAGTCATGAGAACACTGGTAGCTATTCCCGCACTGAATGAAGAGATCACCATAAAGCAGGTGGTTTCCGCTGTTCCGAGTGAGTTGCATGGTACTTGTGTAGAAATCCTTGTTGTAGATGACGGTTCCACTGATTCCACAGCGGCTGAGGCCGGCAAAGCCGGTGCCGCTGTTATTTCCCACGGCAGAAACATGGGTCTGGGTACTGCCTTTCGTACAATGCTATCTTATGCCAGGGAAAAAGGCTTTCACTTCATGGCAACCATTGACGCCGACGGGCAGTTCAATCCGGAGGATCTCACAGCTCTTACCAGACCGGTAATTAATAATGAAGCTGACTTCTCTACAGCCAGCAGATTCATGGATCCGGAACTCACACCTGATATGCCCGCTTTGAAGAAATGGGGCAATGCCAGGGTGGCAAAACTGGTCAGCAGACTGGCAAACACAGAGATACACGACGCCACCTGCGGTTTCCGGGTTTACGGCCCCGGGGCTCTTGAGAGAGTCGCCTGCTTCAGCAGGTTTACTTACACTCAGGAAGTACTCATCGACATTGCCAGAAAAGGGCTCAGAGTAAGAGAAATCCCCATAAAGATCAGGGGAGAAAGAGAACACGGCAAGTCTCGAATTGCTTCAAATCTCTGGCGGTACGCCCACCTTTCCACTGAGGCAATGTACTCCGTTGCCCATGGCCACTCTCCATGGCAATTCTACGGCACACCTGCTTTCCTGCTGATTGCCGTGGGAACTCTTCTTGGCCTGCTGGTGCTGATCAGATGGCTCATTGTGGGCAGCATCAGTCCTTTTACCGCCTTTGGTATTGGAGGTCTGTTTATGATCACCTTCGGCATCCTGCTCCTTCTCTTCGCCTCAGTGGCAGACATATCCGCAGCCAACAGGAAGATGCTCGGGGAAATAATCGCAATGGAAACCAGACGAATCAGAGAAGAATTAAACCACTGACAAAACACACCAGTTTCGAGAGGTATTTCGATGGCAGACTCGTGGGATTCCGTGACAGGCACCGAAGAGTACAACAACACTCTGAACCGCTCACTGAAAATGGCCGGGAAGACTGGATACACCCTCAATCCGGATAAAGAACGGGTACAGAAAGTAATTGGTCTTATGACAATGAACTACACAGCAGCAGGCGACTACTTCTGCCCCTGCAAGCAGAGCCATCCTCTGGACACGAAAACGGATGTTGTCTGTCCCTGCCCGGAAATCAAACAGGAAATCGACGCTGATGGCATGTGCTTCTGTAAACTCTTTTTCAGGTAGACGGGAAAACAGCACAGTCGGTTCCTGCCCACATCAGCACTGATAGTGTAATTCCATGTTTCCGCTGTCAGCTTTCGCCGGTCAACATATTAACAATCTTTTCGATAGTACATTTAATGCTTAATCTGTAAAATCGCAGCTACGATGCTTTATCTGCACTGCATCGTATCTAATGCCAACTATAAGCATGAAAGAATGGTTATTGCGTTTTGAAAAGGAACGGATAATAATACAGCGGGTCAACACAGGAGGGATCGAAAGAGAGGTTTGCGTATGAACATAGCCGCCGAACAGAAAAGCTATGAACAACTGAGTCCATTTGAGCTTAAAGACAAGCTCATTGAAATGGCTGAAAAGAAGTCCGAGAAACTTATGCTTAACGCAGGCAGGGGTAACCCGAACTGGGTGGCCACTGAGCCCAGACATGCATTCTTTCTTCTTGGAAACTTCGCCATGGAAGAGGCATACCGGGTAATGAGCCGCCCGGGGCTCGCAGGTGCTCCTGTTGCGGCGGGGTCCGCAGATCGTATGCGTGAATTCTGCCTGATACACAGTGAGACACGAGGCGCACAGTTCCTTGCGGATTCACTGAAGTATGTCACCGCCGAAATGGGTATTAACGGTGACGAGTTTGTCGGTGAAATAGTTGACGGCATTCTGGCTGACCACTACCCCACACCGGATCGGGCTCTGGTAAACGCGGAGAAAATAGTCAGAGCATATCTGGATGTAACCATGTATGACTCAAGACCACCGGAAAATATTCAGGATCTCTTTCTCACAGAAGGCGGCACAGCGGCAATGACCTACATATTCAACACGCTGCGGGAAAACCATCTTCTCAAAAAAGGCGACAAGATCGCAATTGGAACACCTATCTTTACCCCGTATCTGGAGATTCCTGTATTGAATGATTATGAACTGGTAATCGTTGATGTAGAGCAGGTCGAGGACAGAGACTGGCAGTACACTGACTCCGAGCTGGAAAAACTGGCGGACCCTGACATTAAGGCCTTCTTCATCGTAAACCCGTCCAACCCCCCCTCGGTAAGCATCTCAGAAGAGTCTCTTCAGAAAATAGCCGATCTTGTCAAGAACAAAAGGAAAGATCTGATTCTTCTGACCGATGATGTATATGCCACATTCGTAAACAACTTCAGATCGCTGGCGGCAATTGCTCCCAGAAACACTATCCTTGTCTACTCCTACTCCAAGTATGTGGGAGCCACAGGCTGGAGACTGGGTGTAATCGGCATCAATCAGGATAACGTAATGGATGAGATGATCGCCGCTCTGCCGGATGAAAAAAAGAAGGAACTTCACGAGAGATATGTAACAATCAGCAGAGACCCGGATTCAATCAAGCTGATCGATCGCCTTGTGGCGGACAGTCGGACAGTTGCTCTTAATCACACAGCAGGTCTCTCTACACCTCAACAGGTAATGATGACCCTGTTCAGTCTTCAGGAACTACTCGACATTGAAAGCAGACTCTACCGCAGGGAAGTTCAGAATATCGTGAATGAAAGGTATGATACTCTCTACGGTGCTCTGGGCGAAGAACCTGTTGAACTCATTAACTATGCCAAATACTACACAACAATTGATATTCACAAACTTGCAGTTAAGAGATACGGCGCGGAATTCGACAAGTGGCTGAAGAATACACATGAACCAATTGA
>JAUVIS010000112.1 GCA_030592635.1 Candidatus Fermentibacteraceae bacterium
AGAAAAATATTAACTGCGTCCCCAAATGTAAGCCCGAAGCTGGAAAACACTTTCTTGGCCTCTGCATATACTGTCTGCTCAACTCTCACACTTGTCTGCACTTTCATGATACCCCCTTTCGGGAAGAAAATACTCCATATGGTGTACGGCGTCAAGCTCTATTCCGGATGTACACATTTGATAAATTGCAGAAATGGAAATCGTTTATTCCAGCCCGTAGCTGAGCTGAACCAGAAGTTTGTCGAGTTCTTTTTTGCGGGTCCATGCACCGGCAAGGTTGTGGTGTTGCATTATTGACATAGCATGGCATCCGTGCTATCATGCTTCCATGATAACGAACTTCAAGAATAAGGCCACTGAGGACATTTACAATGGCAAACAGACCAAAGCGGCCTTGCGGGCTTGCCCTGAAAAGCTATGGAAGTTAGCCTCGAGGAAACTTGACCAGCTTGATTCTGTTGTATCTCTTGATGAGCTTCGCGTGCCACCCGGGAACAGACTTGAAGCTTTGTTGGGACGCAGGAGGGGCCAGTTCAGTATCAGGATAAACAGTCAGTATCGAATTTGTTTCAAGTGGTGTAAAACCGGCCCGGTGGCTGTAGAAATCACCGATTATCATTAAGTGTCAAAGGGGGAAGAGTGATGATTCGAGTACCAACAAATAGAACACCAACGCATCCCGGTGAGATGCTTCTTGAAGAATTCCTGAAACCGATGAAAATCACTCAAAGAGAGCTGGCTGATTCAATCCATGTTCCATATCAGAGGATTAACGAGATAATCAATGGACGACGCGGAATCACTACCAGTACTGCTCTGAGGCTTTCCAGATTTTTTGATGTTTCAGTTGATTTCTGGATGAATCTTCAACTCCGATGGGATCTCTATTTTGCACAGGAATCTGAGGCTGATGAGCTGCGAAAAATCAAACCTTTTCCCTCCCGCTATTCCGCACCGGAAGTTGTTGCGAATAAAGCATAGACTGAAAAACCATGACCGATTTGCGGATTTATTCCAGCCCGTAACTGAGCTGAACCAGAAGTTTGTCGAGTTCCTTCTTGCGGGTCCATGCATCGGCGAGAGGGTGACGGCTGATTGACCCGTCTTCCACGCCAACCATGCAGGGGGCGGCGTCTTCGATCAGTGCGGTTACTGCGGCGTAACCCAGTTTTGTCGCGAGCATTCTGTCCGCTGCGGTGGGGCTTCCGCCGCGCTGGACATGACCAAGTACAGTTACACGGCTCTTCATTCCGGAGTGGATTTCTATCTTCTTTGCAATCTCGTAAGCATTGCCTTCTTCGTCGCCTTCCGCAACAACAAGAATGCTTGAAGTTCTGCCTTTTTCATATCTGTTCTGGAGCTTCCGGCAGATTTCAGGAATATCCGTTTTCGTTTCCGGTATGAGAATTTCTTCAGCTCCGGCGCCGATTCCAACCTCCAGAGCAATAAAACCAGCGTGCCTGCCCATTACCTCGACAATGAAAAGTCGATCGTGAGCGGCAGCTGTATCTCTGACTTTATCGATGGCTTCAAGGGCAGTGTTCACCGCGGTGTCAAATCCAATTGTAAAGTCGCTTCCCCAGATGTCATTGTCTATGGTTGCCGGAATCCCCACAACTCTTGTGCCGTGCTCCCGGTGGATATCATTGGCCCCGCGAAAACTGCCATCTCCGCCGAGAATAATCAAACCACCAATGTTTCTCTTTCTGAGATTTTCCGCGGCTTTGATTCTGCCTTCCACAGTTCTGAACTCTTCACTTCTGGCGGAATGGAGAATTGTTCCTCCCCGCTGGAGAATATTGCTCACATCAGTGGAGTACATGGAGTAGATATCGTCTTCAATCAGACCCTGAAAACCGCGTTTTACACCAAATACGGAAAGGCCACAGGTGAGTGCTGTCCTCACCGTGGCCCTTATTCCAGCGTTCATTCCAGGGGCGTCTCCGCCGCTGGTCAGAACTGCGATTGCTTTCAAGCGTCTTTACTTCCCGCTGTCAGCGGGAGAGTCAACAAGCTCGAGAATAACAGCTTCGGCCGCGTCTCCATGACGGGGACCAAGCTTGATTATGCGGGTATAACCACCTGGTCTGTCCGCGTAACGGGGACCAAGTTCATTGAATATCTTCTTCACTGCAACTGAACCGTATACCATACCGGCAACCAGTCTGCGGGAGTGAACAGTATCCTTCTTGCCCTTTGTAATTATTCTCTCGGCCAGACTTCTGGTCGCCTTTGCTCTGGCATGACTGGTAACAACTCTTTCCTCAACGAAAAGAGATGTTACAAGATTGCGAAGCATTCTAGTTCTGGCGTCCTTTTTTCTGCCCAGCTTGGGAGTTGTTTTCCTGTGGCGCATCTAAACTCCCGATCCTTTCTATGTGGCCAGAGAGCGACCGTGAGCTTCCAGCAGTTCCCTGGCAACATCAAGAGATGCCGCGCCGAAATTGCGAAGTTCAAGGAGCTCGTCAGCAGTCTTCGCTGCCAGCTGATCAATAGTGGCAATACCACCGGCTGACAGGATTTTTACATACCTTTTTGAGAGGTCGGTATCGGCAAGATCAACATCCTCCAGAGGAGGTTTGTTCTCAAGCTCTTCCGATTCCTCTACTGTCTCTTCTTCAACCATCTCCGGAGCAGGTTCTTCAATGCCGATACCAAGAATCATCTCAAAATGCCTCATGAGAATCATTGTGGCATTCTCAATTGCATCCTTTGGAGAAATACTTCCATCGGTGGTTACCTCCATGTTGAGACGATCGAAATCGGTTCGATCACCAACGCGAGCACTCTCAACTTCGAAGTTAACCTTCTTCACCGGGCAGAACCATGAGTCAACCAGGATTGTGCCGATCTCGCGGCCCTTACCTGTGTTGTACCACTCGTCCTGCGTTATGAAGCCTTTGCCTCTTTCAATATCAACAGTAATATCAAGCTCTCTGTTGTCCTCTGTGATCTCCGCTACTGCCTGATCAGGATTGGAGATAGTAACGCCCTCCGGACATTCAAACGATTCACCCGTATAAACTCCGGGTTTGTCGGCCTTGAATGAAAGTTGAACAGTTTCAGCGCCATCATACCTGACAGAAAGAGACTTTATGTTGAGGATGATGTCCGGCACATCTTCCAGTACTCCATTTAGAACACTGAACTCGTGCTCAGCACCCTTGATTGAAACGGAAACCGGAGCAGCGCCTTCCAGAGATGAGAGCATGACTCTGCGCAGAGCTGTACCCAGCGTTCTGCCAAAGCCTCTCTCAAGAGCAGTAACGGTCATTCTGCCGTAAGCATCGGTAAGTGTTTCATTATCCCACTCGATGATATCAGGCAGATGAAGTTTCATGAATTCCATCGTGTTCCCCCGAAAGCTGAAGTTTTCAGTTACTTACCTCTGCGCCTCTTGTTAAGTCTGCAGCCGTTGTGGGGTATCCTGGTGATATCCTTCACTCCGGTTACTTCCAGGTCTGTGGATTGAAGAGCGCGAACAGCCGCTTCCCTTCCGGAACCGGGCCCTCTGACCCAAACTTCAACCTTTTTCAGCCCTGCTTCGAGAGCTTTCTCCGCTGCCTGCACGGAAGCCTGGCTTGCCGCGAATGCAGTACTCTTTCTTGTTCCGCGAACACCGGTTGTGCCACCGCTGGCCCAGGTGATAACATTTCCATTCCTGTCAGAAATAGTTATCACTGTGTTGTTGAAAGAAGACTTGATGTGGGCCACACCGTGTATATCAGAGACCTTTGCAATCTTTTTTGTGGTTCTGCGTGCTTTTCCTTTGGGCATGACTCACCTACTTTCTCTTTCCGTGGCCGCGCTTGGGACCTTTCCTGGTCCTGGCGTTAGTGTGGGTACGCTGTCCCCGGACAGGAAGGTTCTTTCTGTGCCTGAGTCCTCGATAGCAGCCGATGTCCATCAACCTCTTGCGGTTCATGTTAACCTCTGCTCTCAGAGAACCCTCAACTTTGTATTCATCTTCAATAACTTTACGGAGAGCCGCTACATCGGTCTCCGTGAGGGTATCTGTACTTCTTTCAAAGGGAATTCCTGCTTTCGTGAGAATCTCTTTTGAGGAAGTCATACCGATACCGTGAATGTATGGGAGCGCGTAAACTACCATTTTGTTACGCGGCAGATCCACACCTGCTATTCTCGCCACTTGTTACCTCCGTTAATGCCGCCCGGCGGCTATCCCTGTCTCTGCTTGTGACGTGGATTGCGGGAACATATAACGAATACTCTTCCCTCTCTCCGTACAATTCGACAGTATTCGCAAATCTTTTTTACTGAACTGCGTACTTTCATCGCCTTTACCTCACTTATACCTGTAAGTGATTCGCCCTCTGCTCAGGTCATAAGGAGACAGCTCTACTGTCACCCTGTCCCCGATCAGAATACGAATGTAGTGCATTCTCATCTTGCCTGACACATGACAGAGAACAACATGTCCCTCCGGCTTATCAAGCTCAACTCGACACATGCTGTTTGGAAGGGTTTCCAGAACCGTTCCGTCAACAACTATGCCCTGTTCTTTCGCCATCTTGTCCTCTCCATTTAGGTCAAGGAAGTGCAAATATCTTTATAAAAGACTATGCCGTCAATATTTCGGGCTCACTACCGTTAACCATAACAGTATTCTCCGCATGAGCGGAAAGACTTCCATCGACAGAAACAATGGTCCATCCGTCCTGCAAACACCGGACACTTGCAGCGCCGGCATTCACCATTGGCTCTATTGCCAGCAAAAGCCCGTTACTGAGCTTCATGCCTTTTCCCGCCTTCCCGCAATTGGGTACCTGCGGTTTCTCGTGAAGTTTCTTACCGATTCCATGCCCCACCAGCTGGTGAACAACACTGAATCCGTTTGCCTCCACACAGCTCTGTACGGCATGTCCGATGTCTCCTACACAATTACCGTGAACAGCAGCAGCTATCCCCAGACTCCTTGCCTCATAAGTTACCTCCACAAGTCTTCTGGCTTCCGGCGATACGCTTCCAACCATAATGGTATCAGCAGCATCACCGTGGTAACTGTTCTTGTAGGCACCCACATCAATACCCACAATATCTCCATCTTTTATTACCCTGTCGGCAGATGGAATGCCATGCACTACTTCGCGATTAATGGAAACACAAACCGCTGCCGGATAACCATTGTAATTAAGGAAAGAGGGAACTGCACCCTCCGCCCTTATGATTTCCCGTCCCAGTGCATTGATCTCCGCCGTGGTAACACCCGGCTGAATAAATTGCGCGAGTTCCGTAAGTACTTTCCTCACGATTCTGCACGATTCCCTCACCGCAGCTACATCCCGTTTCAGAGTAACTATTCCCATTCCCGAAGAGCCCTTACAATTTTGTGGGTCACTTCAGTAGGGGAACCTGTTCCATCCACCTTGATAATTCTACCGTTGTAGTACTGGATCAGGGGCTCAGTTTCCTGCCGGTAAACATCGAACCGATGATGGATCACCGCCGGGGCATCATCAGCTCTCCTGTAATTCTCTACTTTGTCCTGTCTCTGACTCCGCCTGAGAGTAAGCCGTTCTTCAGCCACATCAACCGGAACATCAAGAAACAGCGCGCAGGTCAGTTCAGTACCCAGATTCTCCAGGTGTACATCAAACATTCTGGCCTGTGCAATATTCCGCGGGTAGCCATCCACCAGGAATCTGTTCAAACCTTCAATAGCTTTAAACAGAACGTAGTTCGCTGTGATGTCATCCACCAGACTACCCGCAGCAATTGTGTCTCCGATTCTCCTGCCTATACGAGTGCAATCCAGAACCTTGGCCCTGAAAAGCTCTCCCGTCGAAACATGGGTCAGGCTGTATCCCGTAGCCAACTCAGTAGCCTGAGTACCCTTACCTGAGCCTGGAGAACCGAAAAATGCTACTCTCATCGTCTTCCGCGAATCCTTCCCTTTGCAAGGAATCCGTCGTAGTGCCTCATGAGAAGATGGGTCTCAATCTGTCTGAGTGTCTCAAGAGCCACACCCACAACGATAAGGAGACTGGTTCCACCGAACATGAAGTTAAGGCCGGCATGACGCATCAATACCATAGGAAGAACTGCAATAGCAGCAAGGAAAAGAGCTCCCGGAAGGGTGACCCTCACCAGAACCTTCTCTATGTACCTGGCTGTACTCTTGCCCGGCTTGCGACCGGGAATGAATCCACCCTGCTTCTTCATGTTATCCGCAAGATCCTGCGGATTGAACACTATCGCGGTATAGACATACGCGAACAGAATAATCAGTATGGAGTATACAGCTATATAGACCGCGCCACCCGGTGCCATCCATGTGTTCACCCACCCCGAGATATCGCTGTTCGGGAAGAACATTGCGAGGGTGGACGGGAACATCATGAACGACTGGGCGAAGATCACCGGAATAACTCCGGCGGTGTTCAACCTCAGCGGTATATGAGTGCTTTGTCCCCCGTAGACCTTTCTGCCTCTGACCTGTTTCGCGTAGGAAACAGGGA
>JAUVIS010000082.1 GCA_030592635.1 Candidatus Fermentibacteraceae bacterium
CATACTGATCAATGGCCACTTCACTCTGATCGGTTGAGTTCACATAAAGACTGTCGGTGGATATATTTCCAGCCCCGTCCATGGCCCTTAAAATGAACAGGTGTCTGCCTGAAGCCAGTCCGGATACCGTGTACTGAAGCTGACCGGTTACAGTAGAACCTGTGTTGTATGCAAATGACTCACTTACATCAAACTCTTCACTATCAACAAAGAGTTGGATGCTTTTACCTGTCCCGCCAAGGAATGTGATTCCGCTGGGATCTGAAAGCTCAGCTTCCAGTACCCCTTCGCCTGTGACCGTAGGTTCTTCAATCCCGCTCTGCCCGCGAATCCACATAGATATTTCCGGACCGTCAAAGTCCGCTGGAGCATCACCCTCTACGAGAACAAGAGGTGCGTCAGCACCCAGTTCAACCCCACCGGGCACAATTGCCGCACCATCAACTCTGGCAAGATTTCCTGTGTAGCAGGCAGCGGGAAGAATGCATTCCGCTGCAAACTCTCCACCGGAAAGGGCGGATCTTCCGCGCCAGGCGGTACCCCCCTGATGGAAGTAGTCTATAACCCCACCTGACAACATTGTATAACTCGCTGGAATATCTGACTCGGAAATATTGATTAAAACAAGTCCATCGGAAGAGTTGCCTGTTCCAGTTACAGAATTAACTTCACCGGAACGAAGAGTATCACCCGGAAGTTCAACGGTTAGATCAGTTCTCGACATGGGGAGAACCAGGTCAGGAAGACCCATCAGAATGTAATATCTTGTATTTCCGGCTTTGTGTGCAGCCAGCTTGCCTGCCCAGAACGAGTACCCGATTGAATGCCCGCCCTCGGAGAGAAGGGGAATCATAGCTTTCGCGTAGCTTAAGTTCGCTCCTGAGTGGGTTCCACCGGTGGCTCCAATGGTTGCGATGGCTCCTCCTGCAGGGTGGTAAACAAGTTTTTCGCTGATGCAATCAACACCAGGTACAAAAAACCGTGACACATCACAGGAGAGGAACATCGCAAGAGGCAACCTGGCTCCATTTGTAAGTGATGCCGGATCATCCCCAAGCATTACCTTCTCATGGGCGATCTGGTTGGCCGACCCGTGCCCCAGATAAAGCAGAGCACCCATGCCTTCATTCCACAGTTCTCTGAAGGCTTCACGGGCTTCCGGCTTGTCAGGGTGAACACCACCGGGAACTGTGCCTGGAGGCCACGGATACTCAATAAGGTAGAACTTTTCTGGATATATATAGTAGGGAAGGTACTCGTAGCAGATAATCTCCATGTGATCTGTGTGAATATGCTCACTGTCTGAGTACTGCGACCACTCATCATCAGGGAAAAGAACAAACCGGCTGCTCCAGCTTCCATTACCCTGCCCGGAGTGATACAAAACACTTTTGGCGCTTACCGCCCCGAAACTGGAAGCGTCACCGGCAGGAATTCTGGCAATGGGAATCTCAGGGTAGGTTGCTCCCGCATGCACTTGAACAAACCAGTCACTCTCAGCCCAGGAAGGATAGCCGCTGTTTTCCAGGAAAATCATAGCCGGAACCAGATCCGGTAATGTAGTACTGTAACCGAGAGGATCATAGTGTGCGTCACCGCCCAGTATCACCGTACTCAGGGGAGTTGACCATGAGTCCATTCCCCAGCGGATCGCTGACCTGATTGCTCCGGGATCTTTTACTCCCTGCCCGAATTCATCGTAAATTTCGCTTGTGGTAGCTGTAACAACTTCAAGCCCCATGCTTTCCATAAGAGATTGTATACCAGCAGCGTCATCAGAAAAAATATCAGGAACAACAAGCAGCCTGTCTCCGGAAGAAACAGTTCCCACAAGCCTGCCCGGTGAAGCGGGAGAGATTGACACAGGAGAGTTCCAGGTATTCCCGGCAATAACCATAAGAGATGTTGAATCCTGAAGACCAAGAGAAAAGTTCAGTGAACCACCGGTCTGTTCTGTACCTGAAATGATTACCGGATCCATAAGGTTCGATACATCAAAGGCATTGCTGCCTCCGGAAAATGAGAAGTTGTATCTGCCTGACTGACCCTGAAAGAAAAGTCTGCTCTGCGAAGCTGAGGTGTATGCGGGGTATTCCAGTTCAGCATAGTCAAGATAGAAATCCGCTGAAGGATCAGTGGAAGAAAAGCTTATCTGGAGCTGATTGAGCCCTGAGATATCCATGTCCTCGAACACTGCCTGCCCGGGTCCTGAACCGCTGAGTTCAACAGTGCCGCCTCCCTGAAGAGTTACCGTATATGCTGATGGCTCAGACACCGCGAAGGCGAGAGTCACATCTGCGTTTCCTGCCACATTGTTGAGATTCAGGGGAACAGAAGTCTGATCACCGGAGTTGATTTTCTTCCAGAACCACCCTGTTCTGTGTTCATACTGAGGCAGCCAGTACCCGCCGTCTTCAAGATGGACGGTGTGTTCTATTGTGTTGCCCCACTGTGGAGAGCTGTCCGGGGAACCGGGTTCACTCTGCATTCTCGCTCCCGATTCACCGCCCCAGGTAAGCCAGTAAATTCTGTGAGTCGCGTACCTGTGATAGAGCCATTCAAGGGATCTCTCAAAGTATCCGAATCTGTTGAGCCCGCCTGCAAGAAATCGAATGGTATCATCTCCGTTAAAAACTCCGTCTTCATTGCTGTCATCAACAATGACTGATACAGGCTGAAGAGAATGTTCAGTTTCCTGAGCCTGCGCGAACTGAGTACCCGGTCCTGAAAAAAGAGCAATACTCTCAATTGGAGACCCGCTGACATTGCAGTCGGCAGCCTCAAGCTCTGAGCATGAAACTTCGTATCCACCGGTATCCTCAATGGAAATCCTGGCCCAGGGTTTTCCCCAGAAGGGGCTTGAAGCTCTGATGTGATTCCTCGGGTAATACACATCTCCTTCTGCGATTTCGTAAAGAAGATGATCTTCAGGAATTCTCTGCCCTGCCGATGTTCCATTCCAGTCAAGAGATACAGTTACGGATGAAGTTAAACCGCTTTCGGTAAAAGGGTAGATATTGAGAACTGCCACCTGAGTGCCTGCCAGAGGGAAAACCCCTTCCAGCTCAACGGTTTGAACAGAACGGTCAACAGGATCGGCGGGAATTGTGCGGGCATCCAGGCCGGATCCAACCAGTATTCCCGCTCTGGGGATTTCAGGAGCATGAATTGATACAGCTGATGATATAACTGAGAAATCAAGTACCGGTTCAACCCCCGGTGGAACGGGTATGAACACCGTCTTTACCGGGTACATTGGAACACCAGGTTCATTCAGGTTTATCGTGCCTTCAATGGCTGGAATGCCACTTGCGTCAATACAGGGAAAGTCAAAGTGAAATGTACCGCTCCAGGAAGCAGCCAGAACAGCAATTAGCGGGATTGCGGTCATATCTTCTCCTTCAGGCCAACCAGCAGAGGCAGAACTTCCCCGGCTTTTCTTCTTATGCTGATAACATTATCGCTGTGGGGCAGTTCCGTCTGAACCGGATTTATCTCAATTATCACCGCGCCTCTATCCAGCGCGGCAAAAGGAATTCCCGCCGCAGGCCAGACCTGTACTGAAGTTCCAATCACAACCATCAGGTCGCACTCCTCGGCCAGTCTGTATGATCTCGAAATGATTTCATGGGGCAGCGGTTCTCCAAAAAGAACTATGTCCGGCCTTAGAATCGCTCCGCAGTCAGGGCACAGGGGCGGAATGTTCTTCAATGCATCAATGGCAAGCTCTGTGGCATATCCGCATTTGTTCAGGCATGAAGCAGTTCTCATGGAACCGTGAATTTCCAGCACATCAGTCTGCCCCGCGAGCCTGTGCAGCCCGTCTACATTCTGTGTTATTACCGGAAGTTTTCCTTTTTTTCTTTGCAGGTATGTAAGAGCCCTGTAGCCTGCGTGCGGCACAACACCTTCGCCGGCCATCAGCCTCATTTTGTACCAGTTCCATACGATCTCCGGATCGGCTCTGAGCCCTGAAATGGAAGAAAGCTGCTCCGGGCTGTATTCATTCCAGAGGCCATCCTCTCCGCGAAATGTCCTCATTCCGCTCTCCCGTGACATGCCAGCCCCCGTGAATACAACAGGTTCGGTACTTTTTTTGATAAGCTCAACTGCTCTGCTTATCAAGGACTCACCACCAGAATATCGTTAGCGGAAGCACTGCCCGAGCTGCTCGAAAACTGAATAATGTAGATGTACGCACCGGCAGCAATCGAATCTCCGTCTGAATCCATGCCGTTCCACACGAGCTGGCCGGCTCCATTCTGTACAATAGTTTCGCCCTTCCATACGGGACGGCCTGCTATTGTGTAAACTGTAACGCTGACTGTTCCGGAAGATGATGTGGTAAAAAAGAATGCCCGCTGACCCCTGACAGGATTGGGGTAAACCCCTGTTTTTTCAAGCAACGGAGCTTCCCCTTGAAGAACATTGAAACTGAGAACCGCTTCACCTGTGTTCTTCATTCCATCCCGGGCTACAATTCTGACTTCATGTGTTCCGGGCAGCAGATCCGGAATGGTGTAATCAAGGGAACCTGTGGTGTAACTTCCCTGATTGTAGGTAAACAGATCGGTAAGGTCTTCATAGCCGCCGTCTACGGAACCGATGATTATGGATCCTGCATCATTGCCAAGAACACAGATGCCTGACGGGTCAGAAAGTACCGCGTGCATAACAGCATTCTGATAAACCGATGGTGTTTCCTCTCCCCGTGAATCAGGAAAACTGAGTTCAATCTCAGGGCCCTGGGAATCATCGCTGTGATTACCTGTGTCGATAAGAGGGATCGGCCACGAAAAACCGGTGCCCAGTTCATCTCCGATTCTTCCCGTTGCATCGGTTCGAGCCAGAGAACCGGTATCAGCCTGAAGGGGAACAAAGAAGTTCACTGAGGCCTCTCCCTGCTGGTTTGTGGAAAGAATGCCGCTGTACAGTTCCGAGCCGTAGCGCAGATATTCGATGACACAATCATCTGAAAGAGGACTCACATACACTATGGAGTCAGCGCTCTCCATACACCTGAACAGGAAAGAAGATTCTTCAGGGAAAGATACATTAACTGTATTGACCAGACCTCTGCTTAATGTGTCTAAAGGCTCAGCGGAGTAACCGGATGTTTCTGCCTGCGGGAGGGTTATCCCCCCGTCTCCAAGAGCGGGGTACAGAAAATTGTTTCCATTCCCGGTGGCCAGCTGGGAAAGCCAGAGGGCCTCGGCAATGGTATAATCACCCTGATGCAATCTGCCCATAAGCTCTGAGGAAAATGTTCTGTTCGACGGAGCAAAGCTCCCCCGGGTGCAGGCAACCGTGGCAGAGGCTCCTCCTCCGGGGTGAAAAAGGAGGATCTCGGCGAGGCAATCTCCTGCTGAAAGATCGAAAAAACCATTGGAACATGAAAATGAGTTGTAAAGGAAATAACGGGGACCGTTGTTCAGCTGGCTGACCATTGCAGAGGCAAACAGCTTCTCGTGAGTCATCTGGTCGTATGAACCGTGGCCGAAAAAGGAGGTGTACAGCACTCCCTTATTGAGCTGTTCTATGAAATCGGCTGAAGCTTCGGGCTTGGTGGGATGAGCTCCTTCCACCGTGGTTCCCGGCGGCCAGGGATATGCTATCTCATAGAGCTTGATGATGTTCGCCGATGCCGGAATAACACTGTCCGCCAGAAATTCACAGGTTGTTGTGGCTCTGTACTCTGTACAGCTGTACTGACTCCACTCGTCATCAGCTGCAAGCATCACTGTGTTGGCCCAGGGGCCGAGAATGGAACCGCTTTCCAGTACAGCAGCCTTTTCTGAAGCGATCAGAAGTTCATTTACTGTTGAAGCAGGAATCCTGGACACAGGAATCTCAGGCACTTTGCTGCCTTCATGAACTGTTGTGAAATACGAGTCTTTACAGAAGTCTGACCCCACCAGAACATTCACCGGCGCCACAGTCCGATATCCTGTGGAGTATCCAAGGGGATCGTTGGATCCGTCTCCTATGATAAGAAGAGCCTGCGGCGGATCGGGCCAGGTATCAAGAGCCCATCTTACCAGAGATCTGACTGTACCTGGATCGGAAACTCCCTGGCCGAATTCATCGTACACCTCTCTGTAGGTCACGATGGATACTGAAAGACCCCGAGCGGCATAGACAGACTCCAGAACCGAAAGTCCATCAGTCATAATCTCGGGAACTGTAATAATCACATCCGCCGGTGCGGATACCCCCAGTATCCTTCCGGGCTGGGCTGATTCAATTGACTCCGTTGAAAGATAGTGATAAGAGTTCACCGCCATGAAAGTGGAGATCTCTCCCTGCATGGTCAGAGACATCAAAGCCTCATTCTCGTCCAGAGTCCAGCCGGTCAGTTCAACCGGATGGAAGGGATCACTTACATCAAAAATGCTTGATTCCGAACTTACAGACCCAAACCGGAGTGAATGAACACCGGGTGCATAGCCGGACAGGGCAACCTGATAGCCTGCGGAGACAGAAATATCTACAGGAAGCAGAATCTCCGCGTAATTCAGGTTAGATCCATCTGGGTTATCACACCAGGCCTTAAGTATGTTACCCCCCTGAGCAACCTGAACATCCTCTATGGTAAAATACTCCATGCGCAGGTCTCCCACTGTGTCCCTGGCCAGGGTATCCAGAATGGTCACCCCTTCAAGATCGGCCTTCACATGATGAGTCTCTGAAGTCTTTCCGTCATTGACCAGTGAAAACCTTACAGTGGCAAGATCCGAGGCGAACGGCACACTCAAATAAAAGTAGCTGGCAAACTCCCCGTTAAGGAAGGCCCACACCCAGCCGGTTCTGTTCTCCTCGCAATTCCAGAAGACTTCCTCTTCAAATCCGAAGGGAATAACGCCTTCCTCAATTTCAGGTTCACCTGTTGGAGTTACAGTGACCTGATCAATCCTTGCTCCGTTCTCTCCACCCCAGGTAAGCCAGTAAGTATTGGCCTCGTCGTATCTGTGAAAGGATCTGTGAAGTGAATCCGCCTCAAAATTCCAGTGCCACAGCCCCCGTCCGAAGAAGACAAGAGAATCAGACTGATCAAATATGCCGTCGCCTCCATCGAAAACAGTGACAGACACGGAGCTCAGCTGATGCTCTTCCCCCGTATCATCGGGGTTGAACATCGTCCCGGGGCCGGAAAACATTGCCAGTGAAGCAGAGGGAACTCCTGTGACCAGACAGCCTGAAGCATCAAGCTCCTGCCCTGTAATGCTGTAGAAACCCGTGTTTTTAACACTGATTCTCGCCCAGGGCTTCCCCCAGAAGGGGCTTTCCGGTGATCTCTGCCTGTAAGGCCACCACGCTTCGGCTTCCGGGCACAGACTCCGAAGAAGAGTTCCCCCGGTTGATCTGCCGCCGGAAGTTTCTGAAAAAGAAAGAGAGTAATTTATCTGTTTCGCGTACCTCGCCGGAGTTCCGTAGCAGAATGGAGATATGGATATTCTGGCAACGGTTGTTCCAAGAAGATGTATTACCTCAAAAGATACCGGGCTGTGCGCTGTGGGAAATTCAACAGGTAGAAATGTCTCGGTGGTTTGTAATCCGCTGCCGGAAAATACCGGGGCCGATGCCATAATCATAGTTCGATTCCAGCCGGTATTACCAACTGCGCCAACGACCCACTCCAGGCGGGGCTCTGCACCCGGAGGTACCGGAATGTACCGGACAGAGCCGGGAAGCTGAGCGCCGCCATCTACTTCCACTGTATGCATCTCAGGTACGAAAATGGTACTCATGCCATCAATCTCAAACAGGTATGGTTCGTCAACCTCCACCACTGCAACATGTTTCAAGGCAATGGTCGCAAGAATCAGCAGTACTCCAGGCAGAATAATCCCCCTTAATCAGTGACGCGTCAATTTTGATATATAATCAATACCCGGGAAGATGAACGGAGGTTCCACTGGCAACTCTTTCATGGAAACTGGCGTGGCGCTACTTAAGACGCCACCCGCAGAGAAAAAGACTGGCTTTCGCCTCTGTGGTAAGTACTGCCGGGGTCACTCTTGGCGTGGCGGCTCTGGTCATTGTAATGAGCGTTCTCTCCGGACTGGCGGACTTTATAGGCAGGAGTGTCAAGGCAGTTGATGCGCCCATTGCAATCCTCTCGGCGAACTCATCTCCCCTGCCGGATGACTCATCATTTATTTCCAGTCTGCAATCACTTCCCCAGGTGCAGTCAGTTTCTCCATTCATAGAGGGTGAGGCAGTCGCCAGAATGCCGTCTCGCGACATTGAAGCAGGCTGTCTGATACGGGGCGTAACCGAGAGCAATTTTCATGCGGCAGGACTGGACACAATGCTTATATGGGGCTCACCTCCCGCTATCCAGACAGATGATCTTCCGGGGGCGGTACTTGGTATGTACCTTTCTGAAGATTTCATGCACAGTATAGGCGACACCATTCTGTTCTTTCCCCCCTCCGCCTTCTTTTCCAGTGGAAGAACCGGAGTGGGAAGAGCGGTACTGGCAGGCTCCATTGAGACCGGACTGCCTGTAAATGACAGAAAAATAGTTTACCTTCCTCTGGAAACCGCTTCAAGAATGTTCCTTCCCGGAGGGGGATACACCGGTCTGTTTATTGAACCTGAAAAGGGCTTTACCCTGGAGCAGACTGTAAACGCAGTGGAAAGTATTGTCCCGGATTCCATGAATGTTCTCACATGGCAGCAGAGAAATCCAGCTCTTTACGCAAGTCTCAAGCTTGAGAGCATGGGCGCTTTCGCGGCCATTCTGCTTATTACTCTGGTCGCGTCATTCAACATCACCGGAACCATCGCCAGAAGTGTTGTTGAGAGAAGACGCGATATTGCGGTGCTTAAAGCGATAGGAGCACATCGTCAGCTTATCCTGCGGGTTTTCCTGTGGGAGGGATTGCTGGTGGGATTTACCGGGGCCATATCGGGTATTCTCCTCGGGCTTGCGGGCTGCTGGCTTATCGCGTCAGCAAACATCATTCAACTGCCTGATGTTTACTCCTTTCATGATTCCTTCCCGATGAAGATTTCCTTTCAGGCGGTATTCACAGCTGGAGGCGCAGCGATACTCATCAGCCTTCTTGCCGCGCTTGTACCCGCAGCCCGTGCTTCCGGCCTGGAGCCGGTAAAGGGTCTCAAACAGTGAATCTCCTTCTCTTTCTTCTCGGCTTCTCCATATCTCCGGCGGATTCAGCCAGAGCATTGATCTCCATCCGCTGTATTCCCGAAGCGGCAGTTTGTTACTCGCAGATGGCGGCGGCAGAGGACGGAGCCTGGATGCTGGAATTCGGAAGAATTCTTGAAGCCGGCGGCAGATTCGCGGACGCTTATCGAGTTTACGGAATCGCCCTGGGAAACAGTACATCCCGGGAAACTTCGAACTGGCTGATCAACAGAAGACAGGGAGTTTCCCCTGTTGACACAACGGTGGTGATTACCGCGTCCGTGACCAATACCGGAGACATCACAGCCTGGGGCGTTCAAGTGATACTGCCCATGCCGGTTTCCCACCCGCCATTCCAGAATATCACCATTATTGAGAATGATTTTACTCCTTCAGGTGATCTTCTCTCTGTAATTATTCCATTTGTTGCGCCGGGGCAAACTGTTGAGCTGTCCATTATAATGAACATTGTTCAGCAACCCTGCTC
>JAUVIS010000167.1 GCA_030592635.1 Candidatus Fermentibacteraceae bacterium
GAACACCATCCAGACTGTACAGGGGTTCCGAGTACACCGACCTTCCGGCAACGGGATGCACATTCGATTTCTGCAACGCTTCAAACACCGTGGTGGTGGCCATACCGGGACCGGACATGGCCTACGCGATCCAGTACACCCCCGAGGGCATCGCAACAGATGCAATTTCTGTTTCTCTGCGCGACGCTATCTCAGTGAACCCAAACCCTGTCACCCGCGGCCAGGCAACAGTCAGCTTCTCGCTTCCGCAACAGACCACAGGAGAACTGTCGGTGTATGATCTTACAGGACGCAAGGTAACGCAGATTGAAGCAGGCAGCTTCAGCGCAGGCGCCAATTCAATAGCATTCTCAACCAATCTTCCCACAGGCATTTACTCCATTAGATTCTCAGCTTCGGAAGTGTCTATTACCGGACGCTTTGCGGTAGTTGAGTAAGAAAGGCCAATATGAAAACAACGATACTGCTGCTGGTGTTCGGATTTGCAGCATTTGGCTTCCCCGCCTCAAGAACAGTCTCTACAATAACAACGAACGGTGAGGAAACTACAACCGAACTCTCTGACTACTCAGAACAGGTAGCGATAATACCGCTTACCGATGCCCCTGAACTAATCTGGCACTACTCAGTCGCCAGCGGTTTAATCCAGAAGATCTGTCCCATAGGTTTCAACTCAGACTTCGTTTTCACCGGCGGCTGGTACGGTGCCGGGAGGATGTTCCAGGGCATCGGTGGAGATGCTGCCGTTCTCTGGATAGCCGAGCCGGAACTGGAGACAAACGAATACTGGACTTCTCTGTCCACCGGAACCGCTGCTGCAGAAACAACCGATATTTTCTACGCAGTCCAGAAATGGGATGTTTACAATGACAACGGAACCCCGTCTGACCCGTCTGACGATTATCTTGTATCCGAAGACAATACTTCTGTAAGTCTTTTCAGTTCCTCCTCCGCTAACCCGGTATGGACATATTCCGGTGCAGGCGTGTTCATTTCAGCCGCCGCGGATTCGCCGGTCAAGTCTGCCTGTTCCGACGACGGCTCCGTCCTCGCTGTGGGCGGTGCAATAGACGGACATCTGGCAATTCAATTTTTTAGCAGTTCCAGCTCTGCCCCAATTGCCACCTACGAAGACACAGACCTTACCTATTATCCCCGTCAACTTTGCATCACTGCTGACGGTTCAAAGTGCATCTTCCGTTCATCAGCTACCCTGTACCGTGTGGATACCGCTACAGGAACCCTTGAAGCAAGCTTCTCCCTGGGGGCTTCAACCGACTGCTTCGCAATCTCTCCGGATGGTTCGGTAGTTGCATACGGGTTCACCGCTGCAAGAATGGCAACATGGGACGGTTCCGCTTACAATCTGGTGACGGGCAAGGCCGTTCCCGGCTACTACGGAGGAGCAGCGGCTGTTGCCGCAGACAACAGCACCATCTACTTCGGCTTCTACCGCAACGACTACAAAACAAACAAAATACTCAGATTCGATCTTTCCAGCTCTTCTCTTGTCTGGTTTTATGACTATCCGGTTGGCTCCGGGAGCAACCAGGAACTGGTCGAATGGATGGACTGTTCGGATGACGGCAGATGGATGGTCATTGGCTCCTGGGGCTGCTCTGCCGGAGGAGGAGACGAAGTAGAGGTATTCGATGACCAGAACCCCACCGAGCCGGTTTTCTCAATAAACACACCGGGATCAATGTTCCATGTGGATATCAGCCCTGACGGCAGATACATAGCAGCAGCTGGCAAACATGTTCATGCCAATGTAATGGGATCCGGTACCGATGTTTACTTCGCTGAGATGGATATACTGGGCATAGAGGAAACTGAATCTTCCAATTCACTCAACCTCCTGCCCGTCAATCCCAACCCGGCAACTGATCAGCTGAATGTGAGCTTCTCTCTGCCATTATCGGGAACTGTAAACATCAGCATCTTTGATCTTTCGGGACGCATGGTTCAGAATCTGGCTGAAACACACATGGCTGCCGGTTCTCACAGCATGTCTTTTGCAACGGATCTTTCTACCGGTGTTTATCTCTGCCGCCTTTCTTCAGAAGATGAATCTGTTACTCAAAAACTTGTTATAGCAAGATAGCCTTTCTCTCGCCTGCATCTCCCGAAAGGGAGGTGCAGCTGCAGAGCTTGCCGTACTTGACCATTTGTTCTTATACAGCTATCATGCTGCAGGTGCACTTCAGCTCACAATAAGGAGGTAGAGTATGTCCGCTGTGAAAGAACAAATGGTGAGTGTGATACAGAATCAACCGGATGACTCTTCATATAGTGAAATTCTCAGAGAACTGGCTTTTGAGTACATGATTGCTCAAGGCTTGCAGGACTCCAGAAATGGAAATACTGTTTCCAGTGAAGAAATGAAGCGCAGGATAAGCGCATGGCAGAAGTAAGATGGACCGAAGAAGCCTCCACCTGGCTTCAAAATATTTATGAATATATTGCAGAAAATGATCAGAGAGCAGCTCAAAAAGTAGTAAACGAAATCTACGAACAAACACAACTGTTACTGAATTATCCCAAACTCGGGTACAAATACAAAGATGTTCTTGAGGGGGAAATCAGAATTCTGTTATACGGGCACTATCGAATTGCCTACCTCATCAAACATTCAATTGTTGAAATTATTGGCATCTTCCACGGAGCTTTACAGATGGAAAATTATCTACAGGAATGAAATACTTCACAGTCCCTCTTCATTAAAGTTGATCTCAGAAACAAGAATATTATGGCATGTTTCTTCCCACGGCTGGGGCCACGCGGCCAGGCAGCGAGAGCTGATAAGAGTTTACAGGCTGAAATGTCCCGACTCGCATATTACGGTTGCTTCAGATGTTCCCCGCTGGTTCTGGGACGGTTCGGAAATTGATTCGTTTATTCCGGGCTCACCATCTCCAATTGCTGTCGAAAAAGATGGGGACATTGATCTAAAAACTACACAACTTCATTTTCAGGACTTCATTCTCAAAAGCTATGATTACTTGAAAACTGAAGTTGCAAAGCAGCATGATCTGAATCCCGACCTTGTCATTACAGACATTGACCCTCTTCCCGTGAAAGCTGCGGAGATTAACAGCATTCCGGCTCTCGGCATCAGCAATTTCACATGGGACTGGATAATGAAAGAGATGTTTCCCGATCTGCGGGAAGAGGCAAAGCTGATTGCTGATATGTATCATCACGCTACCTATTTAAAACTTCCCCCGGGGCCGGATCATTCTCCTTTCCATTCTGCCATTGATGTCCCCCTGCTTCGCGGAGGCCCTCGGGGAAATCCCGAGAAGGTTAATAAACTGCTTCCTCCGGGAAGGATTTGTCTGGTTGCGCTTCGAGAACTGCCCCCGGGAGTGGAGCTTTCTATTCCAGAGGGCTTCACTGCAGTTTCCTCCCTCCCCAAACCAGTACACCATCTCTGTCACAACATCACACACTCGGAACTTTCGGGAGCAGGGGCAACTTTCGCCGACCTTGTCGCTGCCTGTGATGTGGTAGTCACCAAGCCGGGCTACGGCATTGTCTCGCAGATACTGACCATGGGCAAAAGGGCGGTGCTCTTTACCGGCCGGAAATTCCCGGAAGAAGAGTGTCTGCTTTCTCCTCTCCTTTGCCGCTCCGGAACATCCCTGATTGACATTGACGGAACTGCTTCCACTCAGTCGGAAATCAGTAAAGTTATGGAAGAGCGATGCCCTGCCCCTGTTCAAAGCAATGGCAGTGAAGCAATAGTTGAAATCGTCCACTTACTTTCAACCTGAAAATGAGTGCTACCGCTGGAATCAGATTTGCTTTATAGTCCTGCTGTATTCTCTTTGCACGCCGAACTAATGGAGGAAAAATGCTTAAACTGCTTTTGTTGACAGTTGTGTCAGTCTGCTCCTTCGGCGCTGTGGTAAACAGTCCGACAGAAGCGGCCGATCTGGTTATGGAAACAATGCTTACCGACCTTTCAAACAAGGAAATAAGAAGCCTTGACGGCTTTCTTGCCCAGGGTGACTTTATGGGAGCCTGGTCACATCCCGAGATAATTGTACCCTTCAACAGTTACCTCGTTCTTGTGGATGACTATGCGTTGGCAAACTGGGAACACCCCTGCCGATGGGTCTTTGTCTCCCCTGAGGGAGAGATGAACACCATAAGAATGACTGTTCCGCCGGATGCTCTTCCCCGGATGAATGTTGAGTACACATGTCTCCCGGATGCAGGAGATGGCAAAGGTCAGTACGAAGACTTTCTTGCCTGGTTCACTCCGAATGTACAGTCAACATCAGCCAGTGCCGATCATATGTA
>JAUVIS010000012.1 GCA_030592635.1 Candidatus Fermentibacteraceae bacterium
AGACCTTTCTGCCTCTGACCTGTTTCGCGTAGGAAACAGGGATTCTTCGTTGAGCCTCTGTCATTATCACAACAAAGGTAACAATCGCAAACATGAATACTATCAGGAATAATCCCGTAATAAAGCTAGTCTGCTGAAGAACGAAGATATCTCTGTACAGGGTGCCTATATCTGAAGGCATTCTGCCCACAATACCAGCGAAAATGATAAGACTTATGCCGTTACCAATACCGCGTTCACCGATACGCTCTCCCAGCCACATCACAAAGATGGTTCCGGTAACCAGCGTTATAACGGTCTGTATTGTGAATGCCAGTCCGGGGTTGGGAACCACTCCAGGCATCTGAGAATTCATGCTCACAATGTACTGACTGATTCCAAGACCCTGAATCGTAGCCAGCAGAACCGTTCCGTACCTTGTGATCTCAGTCATCTTCTGGCGACCGGCTTCTCCCTCTTTCTTCAATTTCTCGAAGTAGGGAAGAACTGATCCCAGAAGCTGAACTATAATCGAGGCGGAAATGTAAGGCATAATACCAAGCGCGAAGATACTTGCCCTTTGGAGAGCTCCACCAACGAAAAGGTCGAACATCCCCATAACTCCACCGCCACCGGCGAAAGCCTCCTGTAAAACATGACTGTTGATACCGGGTATCGGGATAAACCCGCCAAGGCGGTAAATCGCGAGCAACCCGAACGTATAGAAAATCTTTTTCCGAAGCTCAGGGATCTTCATTACGTTGTCAAAGCCGCGCATCAGCTAAGCACCTCCACTGTACCTCCGGCTTCGGTAATAGCTTTCTCAGCACTTGCAGTGTATGCATCGGCGCACACTGTAAGACTGTGTTCAAGCTGTCCGTGCCCGAGGATTTTTACCGGTTTCATCCTTGAAGAGATGAGACCGGCTTCTTTAAGTATTTCAGGTGTAACTACCGAGTCTTTCTCAAACCGGTTAAGCATGCTGATATTCACAACCTGGTACTTTACCGCATGTCGGGCATTACTGAAGCCCTTGTGTGTCATACGACGCTGGATGGGCATCTGCCCGCCCTCGAACCAGGGATGAACAGTAGCTCTTGCCTTCTGTCCCTTGTGACCTTTACCCGCAGTGCCGCCGTTTCCGCTTCCTATACCGCAACCTCTGCGCTTGCGGTTCTTCTTTGCGCCCTGTGCGGGACGAAGATGCTGGAGCCTTCTCATGCGTCCACCTCCTCAACCTTCAGAAGATGCTTTACCTTGAATATCATTCCGCGGATCTGAGGTGTATCGTTGTGTATCTTTGAAGAGTTCATTTTGCCGAGGCCAAGAGCCTCAAGAGTTCTCTTCTGTGTACTCTGACGCCCGATAGCACTTCTGATCTTAGTTACTTTGAGCTTCTTCTCAGCCATTGGCCTTGCTCCTCTCAGTAACTATCCTGCGCCTCACAGAGCTGATGTGATCAATAGTAATGAGATCCTTCAAACCCGCCATTGTCGCTTTTGTAACATTATGCGGGTTGTTTGATCCCTGTGCTTTAGTAAGCACATCCTTCACACCGGCACACTCCATAATGGCACGCACGGCACTTCCAGCGATAACACCGGTACCGGGGCTGGCTGGTCTCAAGAGAACCTTGCCCGCGCCGTAGTTACCGATGATAAGGTGAGGAAGGGTTCGATTATCAATGAGCGGCACCTTGATCATGGTTTTCTGGGCATTCTCTGTCGCTTTCCTGATTGATTCAGGAAGCTCTGTTGCTTTACCCAGGCCAATACCGACCCTGCCGTTCTGATCGCCCACAGCAACGATTGCATTGAAACCAAAGGTTCTTCCACCTTTTGTAACCTTTGCGCATCTGTTTACTGTAATCAGTCTGTCAATAAGACCGGCTTCTTCTATGGCAGAGGGTCTGCGTTCTTTTTTCTGTCCCTTTTTGCCTCTGGAATCTTTTGAATTCCTTCCGCCTCTGGGATTCCTGTCGTTTCTTTCAGTCCTTTTTTCCATCAGTGTCCCCCTAGAATTCCAGTCCGCATTCGCGGGCCTTCTCCGCCAGAGCTTTCACTCTGCCGTGATAGGGATGTCCACCTCTGTCAAACACCACGGTGTTGATTCCCTTTTCTTTTGCCAGTTCGGCAAGTTTAGCACCAAGTGCCTCGGCCATCTCTGTCTTTGAGCCGCTGGCTGAAGCCCTGAATTCTTTGGAATCCGTGGTAAGAGCAAGAAGGGTTTTTCCCTCTACATCATCAATCAGGCAGGCAATCATGTGCCTGAGAGATCTTCTAACGAAGAGCCTCGGGCGCTCAGGCGTACCGGAAACTTTCTTTCTGAGACGCCTGTGCCTGCGGGAGAGGCTTTCTCTTCTAGTCAATTTTGCCATTTTACACCTCTCCTTTCTAAGTAACTACCGACTTGGCAGCCTTGCGCTTCACCTGCTGGTCGCTGTAGCGGAAACCTGTAAGGTTGTAGGGTTCCACCTTGCGCAGCTTGTAAAGAACCGATGCAAATGCACCCACAAGATGCTTGTCGTTGCCTGTAATTGTCAGGGAGAAAGTGTTCTGGCCCGGCTTGACTTCAATTGTCAAACCATCAGGAATTGCAGCCACAACTCTGTGGCTGAAACCAATCTGCATATCGAGAGCCTTTGGCATAACCTCGGCACTGTAACCTTTTCCCTGAACTATCAATGTGCGGGAATGTCCTTTGCTGACTCCCACAACTCTGTTGTTTACCTCAGCGCGTGTGACTCCATGGAGTCTGCGCTGATTCTGACTGTCATCGGCTCTGGCAATATGAAGAAACGCGCCTTCCACTCTGGCTGTAATTCCTTCCGGAAGAGGATAGGTATCCTCTCCGCGCCCGCCTTTAACGGAAACCATACCGTCAGCGATTTTAACTTCTACACCATCAGTCGAGATGGGAAGCCTGCCTATTCTTGACATTTTTCCCTCCCTACCAGATGTGAAGCAGCACTTCGCCGCCGATTTTGTGTTTTCTTGCCTCAGCGTCTGTGATAACACCACGAGGTGTGGTGAGAACAGCGAGACCGCGTCCGCCCATTACTCTTTTGATATCATTAACGCCTGCGTAAACCCTGCATCCGGGTTTGGAAATGCGCTTCAGTCCTATAATTAAAGACTGTCCATTGCGATAGGACAGATAGACTCTCAGCATTCCCTGCTTGCTGTCTTCCATTCTCCTGAAACCACGGATGTATCCGTGATTGTAGAGAACCCTTGCTATGCTTGCCTTCATCTTGGAGGCCGGTATATCGACCATCTTGTGTCCGGCCGAAGAAGCATTCCTGATGCGGGTCAGCATATCAGCGATAGGATCTGTCATTGACATATTTCTCTCCCTACCAGCTTGCCTTGCGCACGCCCGGAATCATGCCGCGATTGGCCATGTCCCGGAAACAGATGCGGCAGATGCCGAACTTTCTGAGGTAGCCCCTGGGTCTTCCACACAGTGAGCACCTGTTGTATTTCCTGACTGCGAACTTTGGTGTTCTTTTACATTTCTCGATCAGGCCTTTTTTTGCCATTACATACCTCCTCTGCCGCTGCGGCGGAAAGGCATTCCAAGGAACTTCATGAGTTCAAAGCCCTCCTCATCCGTCCCGGCGGTGGTAACTATGGTGATGTTCATTCCCCTGAACTTATCGATCTTATCCACATCGATCTCAGGGAAAATCGCCTGTTCCTCAATACCGAAGTTGTAGTTCCCCCTGCCGTCAAATGCCTTGGGAGAAAGACCTCTGAAGTCTCTGACCCGCGGTATGGAAAAGTTTATCAGTCTATCAAGGAATTCCCACATGCGATCACCTCTGAGAGTGGTGAACACGCCGATGGGCATTCCCTCACGAAGTCTAAATCCCGCTATGGAATTCCTTGCCTTTGCTACAACACACTTCTGACCGGAGATGAGTTCCATCTGAGTCTGAGCATTTGTAACATTATTCGCATTGTCCATAGCTTCTTTGCCAAGCCCCATATTGAGAACCACTTTGGTAAATCCGGGAATCTGCATTGGATTGGCGTAGTTGAACCTCTCCTGCATCTTCTTCCTGATTTCACTGCGGTAAGTATTCTGCAGCCTGGGCATTTCTTTTTTCTCCATCATCAGCTCCCAATGGTTTCGCCGCAGGCTTTGCATATGCGCCTGAGACGGCCTTCGGCATCGCGGGTACGGCTCATGCCCGTGGCTTTGCCGCATCCGGGGCATATCAGTCTGAGGTTCGATATGTGTATCGGAGCCTCACGCTCGATAATGCCGCCCTGCTGATTTCTCTGGGAGGGACGGGTGTGTCTCTTGATCATGTTAAGACCTTCGACAATTGCCCTCTGGCTTCCGGTAAATACCTTAAGTATTTTGCCGGATTTTCCCCTCTCGTTTCCTGACAATACCTTAACCTTATCGCCCTTTTTCACATGCATCTATATCACCTCCGGCGCCAGCGACACGATCTTCATGAAGCGCTGACGGAGTTCACGGCCCACCGGGCCGAAGATGCGAGTGGCAACAGGTTGCCCTGCCTCATCAAGAATAACGGCTGCGTTGTCATCGAAACGAACAATTGTGCCGTCAGACCTGCTGAGTTCTTTACGGGTGCGAACCACAACGGCCCTGCGAACTTCACTCTTCTTCACTGTACCCCCGGGAATGGCTTCTTTCACTGTAATAACAATGACATCACCAATCCTGGCATAACGGCGTCTTGTGCCGCCGAGCACCTTGATGCAGAGAACCTCGCGGGCGCCGGAGTTGTCGGCCACCTTGAGTCTGGATTCCACCTGGATCATCCTATAGTCCTCCTAAAGTGCCTTCTCCACGACTTCAAGCAGACGCCAGCGTTTGAGTCTTGAGAAGGGGCGGGTTTCCGAAATGGTTACCACATCGCCTGCTCCACACTGGTTCTGTTCGTCGTGGGCATAGTATTTCCTGGTTGTTCTAAATCTCTTACGGTAAACCGGGTGTGCTCTGAGTGTGGTTACTTCTACAACAATGGTTTTGTCCATCTTGTCTGAAACAACCACGCCACGGAGAACCTTCCGGGTTCCTTTCGTTTCTTCTTCCACCGTCAGCTCCCTTCCGCGTCCGCGATCAGGCCAAGCTCTTTTTCGCGAATAAGCGTAAGAGTCCTGGCAAGACTTTTCTTTGAGTCGCGAATCTTCAGTGGATTTTCAAGCTGGCTGGACGCTTTGCGAAACCGGAGATTGAAAATCTCAGTACGCATGTCCCGCACCTGTTCCTGAAGTTCCTCCAGACTCATGGACCGGAGTTCGTGTGCTTTCATCTCTGAATTGCCTCCTTGTCCCTGGCAACAAACCTTGTTTTAAGAGGAAGCTTGTGCCCCGCAAGTCTCATTGCTTCCCTGGCAACATCCAGGGGAACACCTTCGATCTCGAACATCACTCTTCCGGGCTTAACCACAGCCACCCAGAAATCCACTGCTCCTTTTCCTTTACCCATTCTTGTCTCCGCCGGAGTAGAGGTAACCGGTTTATCAGGGAAAAGCCTGATCCACACTTTTCCTCCACGGCGGACATGTCGCGTCAAAGCAACACGAGCGGATTCGATCTGAGCACTGGTTACCCAGCTGGCTTCTGTAGCCTGCAAACCGAACTCACCGAAGGCTACTGTGTCTCCACCTTTGGCGCGGCCGCGCATGCGGCCCCGGTGATGCTTGCGAAACTTCGTTCTTTTCGGCATTAACATTCTATATCACCGCTCTCTTAGAATCCAGCGACAGGTACTTCATGTACCTCGCCTTTGTAGATCCACACCTTAACGCCGATTACACCGTATGTTGTACGGGCAACACCCTTGGCGAAATCAATATCCGCTCTGAGAGTGTGCAGAGGAACTCTTCCTTCGTGGTAAGTGTTTACCCTGGACATTTCTGCGCCGCCCAGACGACCGGAACAGGTAATTTTGATACCCAGTGCTCCGGCACGCATGGAATCGGAAATGGTTCTCTTCATAGCTCTTCGTACACTGACTCTGTTCTCCAGCTGCCGAGCCACGCTGTCTGCCACAAGCATGGCATCAGTTTCCGGCTTTTCCACCTGATTAACATTGATCTTCACTGTCTTCTTTGTCAGGTGCTTAAGCTCACTTGTAAGACTGTCAATAGTGCTTCCGCGACTCCCGATAACAAGACCGGGACGGGCTGTACTTATAACAACCAGTACTTCCTGAGGCTTGCGCTCAATGAGTATCCTGGAGAGTTGAGCTCTCTCAAGACGACGGTATACATATCTTCTGATACGTTCGTCTTCCTCAATGAATCTGGCAAAGTCTCTTCCTCTGGCAAACCAGTTCGAATCCCAGCTGCGGCTTATACCGAGCCTGAGACCGATCGGATTGGTTTTCTGACCCAAACGATTACTCCTCTCCAGGTTCGGTACCATCGGCAAGTTTCATCACGATGTGGCTTGTCCGGTGGCGAATCTTAGTTGCTCTACCGCGAGCTCTGGGTCTCCAGCGCATTACGGTGGGCCCCTCATCAACTGTTATCACTTCGATCTTAAGATCATCAATGTCCAGCTTTGCGCCTTCTGCCTTGACATTCGCGTTAGCAACCGCGGAATCAAGTATGCGTCCGATAATCTTTGACGCGTTCTTGGGAACGGTCATAAGAATTGCCAGAGCCTGATTAACAGACTTGCCTCTTACGAGGTCAGCAACTGCACGCGCTTTCCTCGGAGGGACCTTGACGAATCTTGCCTTTGCTACGGCTTCCATGCTTCCCTCCTTAAGTGGTGGTGGTCTTCTTCTCGCGATGACCGCGGAAGGTTCTTGTGGGAGCAAACTCGCCGAGTTTGTGCCCAACCATGTTCTCAACCACAAACACCGGTACGAATTTCCTGCCGTTATGCACGGCAAAGGTGTGCCCCACAAAATCGGGTGGAATATCTGACCTGCGAGCCCAGGTTTTGATAACCCTTTTGTCTCCCGATTCCTTCTGGACATTTACCTTTCTCTGGAGGTTCGCATCGATGTATGGGCCTTTCTTAAGTGAACGGGCCATAACTACTTCCTCCTCTTACCGGTTGGTCTGCGTCTTGATATCATTTTATCTGACTGCTTCTTGTTCCTGCGGGTACGAAGCCCTTTGGCGAGCTGTCCCCATGGAGAGCACGGATGGCGTCCTCCACTGGTTTTGCCCTCTCCACCACCCATCGGGTGATCAACAGGGTTCATCGCTACACCGCGAACATGGGGTCTGCGGCCGCGCCAGCGACTGGCTCCGGCTTTCCCCGGCACAACCAGGTTGTGCTCCATGTTTCCAACTGTCCCGATTGTAGCTGCGCAGTTTACCGGTATTCTGCGCATCTCTCTTGAGGGAAGCTTAAGCATGGCATACTTACCCTCGCGGGCCATTAGTTGAACCGCGGCACCGGCACTTCTGGCCATCTGGCCACCCTTGCCGGGCTTGAGTTCAACATTATGAATCATTGTGCCCAGCGGGATTCGCTCCATGGGAAGGTGATTACCAACCTCCGGAGGAGCCATGGGACCGGACATAATCCGGGTGTCCACAGCCAGACCCACAGGCGCAAGAATGTAGCGCTTCTCTCCATCAGCATAAATCACCAGTGCAATCCTCGCTGAACGGTTGGGATCGTATTCAATTGTAGCAACTCTTCCGGGGATGCCGATTTTGTTGCGTTTGAAATCGATAGTACGGTACATTTTCTTGTGACCGCCTCCACGATGTCTGGCGGTAATGCGACCGTTGCTGTTCCTGCCCGCGGTCTTCTTGAGGGGAGTCATGAGCGACTTCTCTCCGTGGTCTCTGGTGATTTCAGCGAAATCAGGTGAAACCTTAAACCGGGTACCGGGAGTCATGGGCTTCCATCTTTTAAGTCCCATGATTACACCCCCTCAAAGAAGTCAACAGAGTCACCCTCGGCAAGTGTAACTATCGCCTTTTTCCAGGCGGATCTGCGACCAATGTTCCGGCCGAGTCTCTTGATTTTGCCGTCCATGTTTATTGTGTGTACCTTCAGCACCTTAACTTCGAAAATCATTTCAATTGCGTTTGCGATCTGAGGTTTTGTAGCACTGGGAATCACTTTGAAGCTGTACTTGTTGTACAACTCTCGGGCAATTGTGGACTTCTCTGTTACGATGGGTTCCAGAATTATCTGACGCGGGTCCATTAAATCACCCTCGCCTTCAGTTGTTCCAGAGCGTTCTCAGCGACCAGCACAACCTCTGAGTTAACCAGGGTAGTTACCGGTACATGGCTCGCAGCCACTGCGAAGACTCCGGGAATGTTACCGGCGGCTCTGGCAACCAGGTTGTCACCATTGGTAAGAATCACGGCTTTTTTACCGGTGAGTCCGTTTCCGCCCAGCATTTCTCTTACCTCACTGGTTTTCCCTCCAACCGAAAGATCGCGAATGACTCTGAGGTTACCCTCGGACAGTCTTTCGCTGAGTATGCCCGCAAGAGCCTTACGGCGAACTTTGCGGTTAATCTTCAGGTTAAAGAATCTTGGCCTGGGACCGTGGGCTACACCACCGCTGCGCCAGATCGGGCTCTTGAAAGAACCCGCACGGGCATGTCCTGTACCCTTCTGCCTCCAGGGCTTCCTGCCGCTGCCTCTAACCTCTGCCCTGGTAAGCGCACAGGCATTGCCCTGACGCTTGTTGTTCTGCTCAGCACGAACAACTTCCCAGAGAACATGGGTAGAAACACCCATGGCAAAGAGTTCATCGGGGAGCTTTACAGCGCCAACCTCTTCACCCTTCATGGTGTAAATTCTGGCTTCTGCCATCAGCTCTCACCTCCCCCGCGTATCTGCTTCCTCACCATGAGGTAGCCGTTTTTGGCACCGGGCACTGCGCCCTTGATAACCAAGAGATTTTTCTCGACATCGATCTGAATGATCTCGAGGTTTTTCACAGTTGTTTTTGTATTTCCGCACTGACCGGGCATTTTCTTGTTCTTCCAGACTCTTCCCGGTGTAGCGCACTGACCGATTGAACCGGGGATACGCTTCCCATGATAACCATGGGTCGCATCAAAACCGGAAAAACCGTGACGCTTTACAACGCCCTGAAAGCCCTTACCCTTGGTAAGACCCGTGACATTCACCTTCTCGCCGGGAACAAACATCGAAACAGTGAACGAATCACCTGTCTTGACCTCTTCCGCGGGAGTCGGAAATTCAACAAGTCTTGAAACTGGAGGAGCCCCTGCCTTATCAAGGTGACCCTTGAGAGGCTTACGGATGCGGGTCTCCTTCTTCGGCCAGTATCCCACCTGAACCGCGGAGTATCCATCGGTTTCGGGGGTCTTCACCTGCACCACCGGGTTGGGGGCAGCTTCAAGCACCGTAACAGGTATAGCCCGGCCATCCTCTGCGAAGACGCGAGTCATACCCAGTTTACGAGCCATTATTCCGCTCATAACCACTTCCCATCGCTGAAGTCCCCATAGAACGGGGGGACAAGCGTTTCTGTTTTGCCGCCAGGAGGATCGACCGTCCTCGTCCTTCCTGTACGGTTTTCCTCTTAACCCGGAGTAACCGGGTCAGTAAGGAATGGAACTAATTACTACTTGATCTCCACATCGACGCCCGCAGGAACATCAAGCTTCCGCAATGCCTCTGTGGTCTGCTCATTTGGATCCATTATCTCAATGAGACGGGAATGAACCCTGATCTCAAACTGCTCACGTGACTTTTTGTTCACATGAGGGCTTCTCAGAACCGTAATAACCGAACGCCTTGTAGGCAGAGGTATGGGGCCTGCGATACGAGCGCCTGTGTTAACAACACCGCGCACTATGTCTGTGGCCGACCTGTCCAGAAGACGGTGATCATAAGCTCTGAGCCTGATCCTCAACCTGTTCTCGTTCAATGCAACTCCTTAAGCAACCCGAGTAACCGGACGGGCAGCGCCCGTACAATAAAAACTGCCACAAAGAACCGCATCTGCCCGCAGCAGACGAACTTCCGTGCACGCACCTGAAACTCTATCTCACCTGTCGAGCCCATAGAAACCCGCAGGGGAGGCTATTATACACAATAGAAGTCAATTGCGCTACCCCTGGCTGTCTGCGGCTCGACCGGTATCAGATCGGGAGTACAGTTCCCTTCTCCCGAACTCGAAATGCCTTACAAGTTCATCAAGTCCTTGAGATTTTTCAGGGGAAATCCTCTGGCTTCGGCCAGCCTGACCGTCATGGACAGCGGTATCGGATTAGTATCTTCAACTCAATTTCAGGTGGAATAACTTCAAAACTTGTTAAGCAGGTACAGTGGTTCTATATTGGGCACTGAGTCTAAACCAATTGAAGTAAGGATTTGCTATGCCCAGGTATGTTGATTGTCCCCCAGAACTCACGCCTCTGCTTAAAAAGGCAGAGGATGTGATTACTCCGTTTTTCTGGGACTTCAAGAGAGATCCTGAGAAGGGTACTATCACCGTGTCTTCAGAACGGTATGTCATCTACAGAGGTAACTCTATAGCCGTTGCACTGAGACATCAACTTGAATCCGTGCTTGGACCCGGCGCCGGAGTGGCTATTTATCAAATCGGGAAAGCAACAGGTGCCGCAGACGCCAGATACTACTTTGAAAAAACAGGAATCAAGGACCAGGAGTTGAGACTTGCCATGGGATCCGTAATCTCTGCCCTGGGGGGCTATGCCAGTATTAAAATCCTGCCGGAAAGCACACTGATACCGAACGAAGACTTCCTGTTCGTTTACGATCAGCCGAATTCCTATGAAGCCGAGGCTCACATGAAAACAGGGGCTTCTGCTGAAACGCCAGTTGACTTTTTGAATGCAGGATACTCCGCCGGCTGGTGCTCTGAAGCTTTCGGCTTGAAACTGGAAGCAAAAGAAATAACCTGCAAAGCCATGGGAGATGCCCAATGCAGGTTCGTTATGGCTCCAAGCCGCCGACTTAGAGATCGCGTCAAAGAAATGAAAACAAAGTATTCACTTTAACCTGATTTGATCTGTCAACAGGAAAGACCCATCTTTTCAAGCAGCTTCTTCTGCACATTGGGCGGCACCTGGGAATATTCATTGAACTGCATGGTGTAACCGGCTCGTCCCTGAGAAAGGCTTCTCAGCGCGCCTGTATACCCAAAGAGTTCAGCAAGAGGAATGTTTGCCAGAATAGCCTGGGCTTCCCCCCGATGCTCAATGGAAACAACGGTTCCACGCCTGGCATTTACATCACCGATCACATCGCCCATGTAGTCAGCCGGAGTCACAATATCAACCTTCATTATTGGCTCGCGGATAACAGGAGATGAGTTCAGAAGTGCTTTCCTGAAAGCAACAGCGGCAGCAGAGCTGTAGCCGAGTTCTGTGGAGTCGGTTTCATGCACTCTTGCGGACACAAGCACTATTTCAACACCGTCAAGAGGATGACCCGCAAGAACACCTGCACTCACTGAGCCATTTACTCCGCTGTAAACCGCGTCCAGAAAATGCCTGGGAAGAGCATTATCTTCAGAGGATAACTTGATACCCGAATCAAAAGGTCTTACCTCGATGCAGGCGTTACCGAAGTTGCCTTTACCTGCGATAAGCCTTTCAAAAGTATCCTCACCCCTGCCGGTAGACGAAATACTTTCTCTGTAAGAGACCTGGGGTCTTCCGGTGCGAACATCCAGCTTTTTTTCCCGTTTCATTCGATCCACGACAATTTCAAGATGCAGTTCACCCATACCTCGAATCAGCGTCTGACCGGTCTCTCTGTCTACTCCCACTTTCAGGCTGGGATCTTCGCTGGTCATGTCATCAAGAGCATCTTCCAGCTTTTTCTCATCGCTTGTGCTCGCGGGCTCTATTGCCATTTCCATTACCGGATCCACAAAATGTATGGTCTCAAGAGTAAGCGGCTTCCCGAGTTCTGTCAGAGTATCCCCGGTGGCGGCGTTCTTCATACCCGCTGCTGCGATATCTCCCTCTGAAATGGTGTCAAGATGGATTCTCTTATCCGCGTGCATCATCACAAGTCTTGTCAGTCTTTCCTTTTTCCCGGTTCTGTTGTTGTAAACAGGCTGCCCATCCCTGGCGGTTCCTGAATAAACCCTGAGATACGCGAGACGACCCAGGTGGATATCTGTCTGTATTTTGAAAACCAGGGCAGTAAACGGCTCACTGTTTGATCTTTCCCGTGTTTCCTCTTTCCCGTTCGGCTTGATTCCGGTAACTGACGGCAACTCTTCCGGAGCAGGCAGCCAGTCCACAATTGCGTCAAGCAGTCTCTGAACACCAACATTCCTTAGAGCAGCGCCGCACAGAACAGGTATAAAGACCCCCTGAGCAGTTCCTTTTCTCAGCAGCGAAATTATCTCTTCATTACTCAGCTCTCCGGCGAAATACCTTTCCATTGCGCCGTCATCCAGTTCGGCAACGGTCTCCTTGATCTTCTCCAGAGCCTCGGCGGCTTCTTCCCGGAGTTCCTCCGGAATTTCATCAACCTCGAACTTTGTTCCAAGTGATTCCATATCGAAGTAAAGGGCTTTCTGCTCCAGAACATCAATAACACCTTTGAAGTTGCTTCCCTGCCCCACCGGCAGCATCACCGGCAGTGGAGTTTCTCCAAGAATGTCCTTCATCATCTGAATGACTCTGTGGAAATCAGCGCCCTGCCTGTCCAGTTTGTTAACAAAGGCCAGGGCAGGTACGGAATACCTCTGGGCCTGTCTCCAGACAGTTTCCGTCTGGGGCTCCACTCCTCCCACAGCGCAGAAAACACCGACTCCTCCGTCCAGAACTCTGAGAGACCGCTCCACTTCAGCGGTAAAATCGACATGACCGGGGGTATCTATGATGTTGATTCTCGTGCCCCTCCACTCGCATGTGGTTGCCGCGGACACTATTGTTATTCCCCGTTCCCGCTCCTGGGGCATCCAGTCCATCACGGCGGTGCCGTGATCCACATCCCCCATTCGGTGAGTGCGCCCTGTATAGAAGAGAATTCTCTCTGTTACAGTGGTTTTCCCCGCATCTATATGTGCGAATATACCGATGTTTCGTGTTTTACCGGGCGCGCCCATTCCAGTCTCCCTTTTGTGTCACAGTACATAGTTCTTGACAGTGCAACTTATGAAGAAGTTGGCAGATGTCAACCTTTCTGTAAAATGAGTGTCATGCAGTTGATTCACCGAAAACTGTTCAGGATTTCCGGAACGCATTTTCTTGACAGCCGCAGCATTATGTATTACATTTTCGTCGTAACGAAACTTTCGTAACGATGGGAATGTAATGAACAATCCATTTTCTTATGGTGGCATCGTCAAAGGAAAAACCTTCTGCAACAGAGTCTCTGAGCAGAAAGACCTGATAAGAGCAGCTGACAACAATGAAAAACTTTTTATCCACGGAGAAAGACGAGTTGGTAAAACATCTTTGCTGAAGACAGTCATTCAGAAAATAGAAAAAAAGAGGGGCATCTGCTTTTACATTGATGTGTGGAAGTGTCTTGATGAGGATGACTTTTCCAGAGTTTGCGCCAGTGCTTTCGCAGAGTACGCATTTAAAGAAAAACGCAGCGTCGGAGAGAAGCTGAGAACTCTTTTTGCTGGCATAGCCCCGTCATTCAGCATCGATGAAACAGGTCAGCCATCTGTGACTCTGCTGAGAGCTCACAGCAATCAGACGGGACCACTCATTGACGAAATCCTGAAAGCTCCGGAGCGTGTAAGAGCAATGGAACCCGATAGACCCATTCTTGTTGTTTTCGACGAATTCCAGCAGATCAGAGAAATCTCAGGATCAAAACTGGAAAAGATCATAAGAAGCAGAGTTCAGGAACAGCAGAGCGTTTCTTACTTTTTCTGCGGAAGCCGTACCAGCCTTTTAAAGAAAATGTTTCTCAAAAAGGGCAGTCCTCTTTACAGAAGCTCGGGACACTATCCGATAGAATCCATTTCGCTGAACCACTGGAGACCCTTCATCAAAGCTGAATTTACAACCGCTGGCAGAGTCATCACAAGTGAGACGATCACTGCACTGGTTGAAGCAACAGGAGGACATCCCTTTTACACCCAGATGCTCTGCTCCGCTCTCTGGGACATCACTAATGATACAGTATCCGCATCTGATCTGAAAAGCGCGGTAAATCTCCTTCTTGAGCGTGAGAACAGCGCGTACACTACCCTGTGGAGTGCTCTTCCAGAGCTGCCGAGAAAAATGCTGAGAGCCGTTGCCACGGAAAACCCTTTGTTCAAACCAACTTCCGGAAAGACAGTGCGAACTCATGGATTTGCCTCACCGTCTTCTTCTAAAAGTGCTTTAACTTATCTCATTGATCGGGATCATGTCGCACAAAACAAAGACGGCGGCTACTTCCTGGTTGACAGGTTTCTTGGAATGTGGTGCAGGCGCAATCTTACTCTGTAGGTGATAGTCCGCAGATACGCAGTAGTTTCAGGATATCTTCGGGGTCTCTGTTCCACTGAGCCGTCTTCCGTGAGATGTGCTCTGTCCAGCTGTAGTTGTCGAAGGTAAACTTTTCCTCTTGGCTCTTGTCTGCAAGCGGAATCATGAAATTCGCTTTTCTGTAGTAGTCCTGCTCCAGGTAGCCCCTGTCCATCTCATCCATGGCCCTGTTCACCATTTCGCCGGTAAACTCCGGATACTTTTCTTCAAAGAGATGGAATTCCACCGGGTAACGCGGACGCACAGGCGGATCTTCCGCCGGGAAGCCCATTGTCAGGATAACAAGAGGAAACACATGATCCGGCAGATTACAGTCCTGCCGGAGTTTCTCCGACATGTACGGGGCTACACCGATATAACAGCTTCCCATTCCCAGACTTTCAGCCGCTGTAACCATGTTCTGGGCCATATATGCAGCATCCTGCACACCGAAGAGCAGACTGTGAATGTTTGACGCCTCTCGTTTCCACCCTCTTGCCTCCATAACCTTCTCCATCCTGTGGATATCGCAGAGAATGATGAACTGCACAGGAGCGTTGAAGGTGTTTGTTTCCGGGTTCCTCTGAATTATCACGCTGCCAAGCTGCATGGCGAAGGGAGCCTGCTGTCCGGCCCTGACAACCGTAAGAATTTCTTCTTCGGAGGGAATCTGATCTGTATACTTCCTGATGGATTTTCTGCCCATCAGCGAATCAATAACTTCATTTCTTATCATGATGTCCTCCTGAACAAGGTATGGAAACACGAAAAGGAGTGTACAAAAACATTCCGGATATTATAAAGGCTGAAGCTCCATGACATACACACGGGGATAAGAGTAAGGGCACATTGTCCAGGCAAGAAACCCGCAGTTGGTAATCCCGAAAGCCATCATTTCATCTCCGGGGAGGCCTTCGCAGGTACAGGTAAACGCAAGCTCACCATCCATGCTGTAAACATCAAAGGATGGATTGAAATAGGAGCCGTGGCAAACCCACAGATATCCCTCTGAATCCTGCACTTGAAGATCAGTTATTCCGGGTTCATAAGCGGACGGCTCCCAGTCCCCCATGCCTCCATCTCTCAATTTTCTCCAGATTTGTTCCTGCTCGATCTCATCAGCATCACGCAACTCTTTATCATGCGGTGTATAGAGTGTATCAAGTAATACTCCATCCATGGAAAACACCAGCACATCGTAATCCTGTGCGTCCGGCGCTACAAAGACCAGCCCGGAGCTGCTTGCTGCAATAGAATTCTCAAGATCTGTAAACAGATGATATACATTATCAAGCAGATCTACTTCAAGAAATCGAGAGAACAGAACGCTTTGCTTCTCCCCGTTGATGGCATTCCAGATACATATTTCATAGCCGATGCTGACAGATTGACCCTGTCGGTCAATGCACCCGACAAAACCAGCCACTGTTGAACTGTTAATAAAACATGGCTCCTGGAGGGAGGTCCTTCCTTCAAATGTCACAGATGACAGGGGCACAGCGAGCCTGTCAAAGAATACACTCCTGGGCGGCATATTGAATTCAAACACCGCGAACATCGTATCGACTACGGCAATGTACTCAGCACATCGGTACTCAAGAGGGCCATTGCCGCGGGGGCTTTCGGTAACAAGATGATTACAGTCTGCATCAAAAACCCGCAACTCCTGGTATCCCTTATCAAGTACAACAAATGTGGAATCGTTAATGAAGACGGCACCTGAAATATTCCCGAATATTTCGTAATTCTCTCCATACTCGGAGCCGATCGAGTCAACAACAACCAGCTGTCTTCTGCCAGTCTCACAGCTTATTTGAGATGGAGATGATTCGCAAGCAAGCAAGGTAATAAAAGCTGCCACTGTCGCAGGTAGAAATCCTTGACTCATTCGACCTCCCTGTATTAAGGCTGATTGTTTTCAGGCAGTGCACACACGAAAGCCCCGCCCGGCTTGGGCCGTGGCGGAGCTTTTCTGAGTAACTGGAGGTTACCAGCGGTAGTGGGCGAATGCCTTGTTGGCATCGGCCATCTTGTGGGTATCCTCTTTCTTTTTAACGCTTGCGCCCTCGTTGCGGGAAGCATCCATAAACTCGGCAGCCAGACGCGCTTTCATGGTATTACCCTTGCGCTTTCTGGAGAAACCGATAATCCATCTCATGGCAAGCGCGTCCCTCTCTTCAGGGCGGACTTCCAGAGGTATCTGGTATGTGGATCCGCCAACACGGCGGCTCTTAACCTTCAGGGAGGGCCGGACATTGTTCATGGCCTTGCTGAAAACGGACACAGGATCCTGTCCTGTTTTCTCGGCGATAATGTCAAACGAGCCATATACAATAGCCTCGGCTACTGATTTCTTTCCCTGCAGCATGATGTTGTTGATGAATTTCGCAACAACAAGATTGCCATACCGCACATCAGGCAGAATTTCTCTGCGTTTTGGTCTGTTTCTTCTCATTTTGTGATCCCCGCTCTACGATTCCCGTTTTGTTCCGTATTTGGAACGGCTCTGTTTTCTGCCTTCCACACCGCTTGTATCCTCAACACCACGAATGATGTGATAACGCACGCCGGGAAGATCTTTAACTCGGCCACCTCTTACAAGAACAACTGAGTGCTCGTTAAGGTTGTGTCCCTCTCCGGGGATATATGCTGTAATCTCAAACCCGTTACGAAGCCTCACTCGGGCAACCTTGCGGAGTGCCGAGTTGGGTTTCTTCGGGGTGGAAGTGTACACGCGGGTGCAAATTCCTTTTCTCTGCGGGCAGCCTGTGAGGGCAGGAGCCTTGGTCTTCTGTGTCGGCTTCTTGCGCCCTTTTCGCACCAGCTGATTAATGGTGGGCAAACTTTCTCCTTTCGTGGGTCAGCTCGTGCGAGCTGCCGTTTCTCCTTTTACAGTGAGTGCAACTCTATACATGAATAAACTTATCGTCAACCTCCGGCTCCGGTGCCGGTATCGGCAGATCAGAACCATCACTCATGGAAATGGTAAGACTGCGGTAGCCTTTCACTCCTGTTCCTGCTGGAACAAGGTGTCCCACAATTACATTTTCCTTCAAGCCAATCAGTCTGTCAAGCTTGCCGTTAATAGCAGCGTCTGAAAGAACCGAATTGGTCTCCTGGAAGGATGCGGCGGACAGGAAACTGCCTGTCGCCAGTGATGCCTTGGTTATGCCAAGCAGCATTACATCACTGGACGCGGGGCGTCTCCCCTGGTTCATCATTTCCATGTTTACTTTGTTCAGGGTAAGACGGTTGATTCTGGCTCCTTCAAGGAACTGAGTATCTCCCGCATTCTCTATTCTGGCTTTACCCAGCATCTGTCTTACAACAATGCCGATGTGTTTATCATTGATCTTAACACCCTGAAGCCTGTAGACCTCCTGGATTTCGTTAAGAAGGTAGTCTTCAACACTTTCTGTTCCAATTACCCTGAGAATATCGTGGGGATCAAGCGGGCCGTCTGTGAGTTTGTCTCCAGCTTCCACGCGGTCGCCTTCTCGAACCCTTATGTGCTTGGTTGCCTGTATTTTAACATTGGCTTCCTGCCCCTGATCGCCTGTTATTGTCACTGTGCGCATCGCGGCTTTGATGGGGCTCAGCGCGATTGTTCCGCTGATTTCCGCTATGGCAGCCGCGTCGCCGGGTCGTCTGGCTTCAAAAAGTTCGTCAACCCGGGGAAGTCCACCTGTAATGTCCCTCTGCATGCCGGCTCTCTTAACCATTCTTGCTATGTGAGTTCCAGTTCGTATAAGGTGACCGTCTCTGACGTGAAGTGTAGCTCCGCTGGGAATGGGATAAACACCTCTCACGTGATCCTTGATGAATTGCTCCACCGGATCCTGGCCCAGCTGACGCTGTTTGCCCCGAACGACGATATGACTCCTGAAGCCACCCTTCTGGAAAAAGCTCACAAAAATCAGTATTCTTGAACTCGCGATGATATCGCTCAATCGCAGTATTACCTGCCTTGTTCCTGCATGAGCCTTGTCCAGACTGGCAAGACCCATAACAAACGGATGGTTCCGGCTGTAGTCGATTAAAGACTCCATGAACTCATCTTCGAGATCGTCATTCTTGCGGCTGCTGGAAGCTGCGAGGCGATCAGTAACATCTTTCAGAAGACCGAAATCTTTCTTGTCCTTCTTGCTCTTTGCTGTTGCCTTGCCCAGTTGCTGAACAATCTCGACAAAGGCGGCATAACTGCCTGTCCCGACTCTTCTGCAGTCAAGAGAAAGGAAGGAAGTTTCAGAAGTGCTCTCCGCATGGCTGGCAACAATGTCGTCATAAAGCGAAGTGGGACGAACAGCATTCGTGTCACGGTATGTGAAAACGATCCTGCCGTTTGAGGTCTCCGCTTCCGCAAGAAGTTCGTTGAAGGTGTGCAGTTCTTCTTCTCTGCGTCTGGGACGACCGGAAAGCACCACCATGAACTCGGGAAGGATGAACACATGGGGATGAAGTGTCCGGCTTCTGTCCTCAACGATAATCATCTGTCTGTGCTGCTCAGAATCAATATCCTCCTGCAGCGTCACATCCTCTTCGATATCCACATAGTGTATGGATCCGGAATGCTCACTGACAATGGGATTACTGAAAGGTTCAGCAACAAAGAGAATTTCCTCCCTCTTAACTATCTGATCATCTGCGATGAACATTATAGCTCCTGGAGATATCTCGTAGGTTGAAAGTATCTCCCCATCGCTGTCAACTATATCGATCTGCCCGTTTCTGGAGGCAATGACACTTGGTTTTCCCTCTGCGTCCACACCTTCCACCAGATGTATTTTCCTGAAGCTGACCTTCCCGGGATGTCTTGCTTTAACCTGATTGTCCTGTGCCTCACGGGAAGCTACACCACCTGTATGGAAGGTTCGCAGTGTGAGCTGAGTACCAGGCTCACCAATTGATTGAGCTGCGATAACACCGGCAGCTTCACCCTCGGTGACCATGCGGTTACGACTGAGATCCCAACCATAGCATTTGGCGCACAAACCTCTCTCGGCTTCGCATGTTAGTACCGAGCGAATCCTGACCGACTCTATTGAACGGGAATCTATGTAGGACGCAAGCTCTGGAGTTATCTCCGCTCCTGCTTCACAGATAATCTCATCTGTCACGGGATCGTAGACATCTTCCGCAGTGACGCGTCCGACTATTCTCTCACTGAGTTTTTCTATAACTTTCTCTCCCTCTTTGAGAGCGGAGATTTCACGACCGCGGATAGTACCGCAGTCCTCAAGAGTAATTACCACATCCTGGCAGACATCCACCAGTCGACGGGTCAGATAACCGGCATCGGCTGTTTTAAGCGCGGTGTCCGCGAGACCCTTTCTGGAACCGTGGGTTGATATTGAGTATTCAATAACCGAAAGGCCCTCTTTCAGCGAACTGATGATGGGAGTTTCAATAGTCTCACCAATTTCGCCGGAAAGCTTCTTCTTGGGCTTGGCCATGAGGCCTCGCATACCCGCAAGCTGACGAACCTGCTCAATGCTGCCCCTGGCTCCCGAATTTGCCATAAGGTAAATCGGATTGAAGCCGTGATTGTCGTGGCTGAGTTGTTCCATCATGCAGTTCTTGACATCATCGGTGGTCTTGGACCATACATCTATGACCTTGTTGTATCTGTCACTCTCCGTCATTTCACCCTTGCGGGCTGCGAACTCAATCTGGGCAACTCGTTCAGTACTGTCCGCAATGAGTTTTTTCTTCTCGTCGGGAATAATCATGTCATCCATGCCCACAGTCAGGCCGCTCGTGGTGCTGTACTTGAATCCAAGATCCTTGAGATTGTCAAGGAAAACGGCGGTTTTTACCGCGCCAAGTTCATTGAAACACTTGGACACCATGCGATTCAGACCTTTTTTGCCGAACACCCTGGCGTGGGATTCAGTCAGTCCGTTTGCCATGATGTAACCCATTCCCTCCGGAACGATGGAGTTGAAAATGACCTGGCCGGGGGTTGTGTAGTCCTTCCAGTACTTGATCTGTCTTCTTTCACCCCCGGAGTTCATCTCCATTATCCTGTTGACGCCTTTGATCTTGATTCTTGAATGGAGATTAACCTTCCCTGCGTCCAGTGCACCAATTACTTGATCCATTGAACTGAACATCATGCCCTCACCCTTATCCCTGGCAAGTGGCTTCGTAATATAATAGACGCCTATGACTATATCATGACTGGGAGCCGCGACCGGTTCACCGCTGGAAGGCTTGAGGATGTTGCGGCTTCCCAGCATAAGTATCCGGGCTTCCACTTGAGCCTCAGCGGAGAGAGGCACATGAACAGCCATCTGGTCTCCGTCGAAATCCGCATTGAACGCGGCACATGCAAGAGGATGAAGCCTGATGGCGAGACCCTCTACAAGAACCGGTTCAAATGCCTGTATACCAAGTCTGTGCAATGTGGGGGCTCTGTTCAGCATAACCGGATGGTTCGCGATAACCTCTTCCAGTATAGCCCAGACCATCTCTTCCTTCTCCTCGACCTGCTTCTGAGCCATCTTGACTTTATCGCCTGTTATTCTGGCAAGCCTGCCAACGACGAAAGGTTTGAAAAGCTCAAGAGCCATGGTCTTGGGAAGACCGCACTGGTGCATCTTAAGTTCCGGCCCCACAACAATAACCGAGCGACCAGAGTAATCCACGCGCTTTCCAAGAAGATTCTGGCGGAATCGTCCCCGCTTGCCCTTCAGAAGATCAGAAAGACTGCGGAGCGGGCGCATTCCAGCACCTTTAACCGGTTTTCTGCGACTGCCGTTGTCAAGCACTGCGTCAACTGCCTCCTGCAGCATTCTCTTCTCGTTGCGAAGAATCACATCCGGAGCCTGCAAATCAAGAAGCCGGAGTAGTCTGTTGTTTCTGTTTATTACACGCCTGTAAAGGTCGTTAAGATCACTTGAGGCGAACCTTCCGCCCTCAAGCGGCACAAGAGGCCGGAGATCAGGAGGAAGTACAGGGAGAATCCGGAGAATCATCCACTCGGGTTTGTTTTCGCTCTTGGAACTTTCAAAGGCAACCACTTCCTTTAGACGCTTCAGATTTTTCTGCCGTCTGCTCTGCGTGGTTTCGTTGGCTATGCTGGTTCTCAGAGTAGCAGCAAGCTCATCAAGATCAATCTCACTGAGAAGCTTTGCGACTGCCTCTGCGCCCATTCCAACCGTAAAGGCATCATCACCGTAGGTTTCCCGTGCGGCATAGTAGTCCTCATCATCCAGAACCTTCCCGGGCTTCAGGGATGGATGCTCACTGGTGATAACAATATGTGACTCGTAGTAGAGAACCCTCTCCAGATTCAGGTTGGTGATATCAAGAAGCTTATTGATTTTACGACTCTTGAAATACCAGATATGAGAGACGGGTACTGCAAGCTCAATGTGCCCCATACGACTTCTTCTCACTCGCGAGTGGGTAACTTCAACACCACACCGGTCGCACTTGACGCCCCTGTAGCGTGGTTTCTTGTACCTTCCGCAGCTGCACTCCCAATCCTTCACCGGACCAAATATTTTTTCACAAAAGAGACCATCCGCCTCAGGTTTGTAGCTGCGGTAATTTATGGTTTCAGCCTTTGTTACTTCTCCGTAAGACCACTCCCTTATGGTCTCCGGTGAAGCAAGACTGATCCTGATTCCTGAAAAATCGGCGGGAAATGTATTAGCATCTCTCAGGGAATGTGAATCAAGCATTCTACCTCTCCCTCTCATTAGTCATGTCAAGTTCGACATCCAGAGCAAGACTTCTCATCTCACTGAGAAGAACATTGAACGCCTCCGGCGTTCCTCTGGTTTCAACATTCCTGCCATGAACAATTGCTTTGTATGCTTCAGTACGCCCGTCAACATCATCACTCTTGATGGTGAGCATTTCCTGAAGACAGTGTGACGCGCCATAAGCCTCAAGAGCCCAGACTTCCATCTCACCCAGCCTCTGTCCGCCATTCTGGGCTTTTCCACCCAGCGGCTGCTGTGTAACCATGGCATATGGACCCGTGGATCTTGCGTGTATCTTGTCTTCAACCTGGTGCGCCAGTTTCAGCATGTACATTCTGCCTACTGTCACCCTTTGATCGAATGGCTCACCGGTTCTGCCGTTGTAAAGAACGGTCTTGCCATCACGGCTGTGTCCGGCTTCCTCCAGAAGATTGCCTATTGTCTCATTTTTTATGCTGTCAAAAACCGGGGTTACAGCGTTAATGCCAAGATCTGCCGCCGCCATACCCAGGTTGGTTTCCATAATCTGCCCGACATTCATTCTACTGGGCACACCGAGAGGATTCAGGCAGATATCAACTGGAGTACCATCGGGGAGATACGGCATGTCCTCCTCGGGAACAATAATACTCACAACGCCCTTGTTGCCGTGACGACCCGCCATCTTGTCACCGATGCGAAGTTTGCGACGCTTGGCAATATAGACTTTGACCAGCCTGGTAACACCGGGCTTGAGTTCGTCTCCGCGGTGGAGCCTGTCCTCAAGATCCTGATAGTTGTCATTCAGTTCCTTAAGCTTGTTCTCCGCGCTGCGCAGGATTCTTCTGGCTCTGTCATCAACCACAAGATCCTCAACAAGCTGACGGTTGAAGTCCAGGTCTGTGAAATCAATTTTCTTGAGGAAGGTAGCTGTAATCTTCCTTCCCTCGGGAATCAGCTGCTCACCGGTTACGCCGTCTATGAAAGTTGTGGACTTCTGCCCGGCCAGAACTTCCCTGAGCATCGCATTTCTGTTTTCAAAGAGCCTTCTTTCACTCTCAATGCGTTCTTCACGAAGGGCATCAACACGGGATTCTATCTCCCGTCTTCCGCGCTCTGTGTCATCCCTGCGGGAATACACTTTTACATTAACAACTATTCCGGACATCCCGACAGGAGCCTTCAGCGAAGTATCCTTTACATCACTGGCTCTTTTACCGAAAATAGCACGGATAAGGCGCTCTTCCGGAGAAAGATCCTGCTCTCCCTTGGGGCTGACTTTTCCTACGAGAATATCCCCCGCTCTGATTCTGGAACCAACGCGGACAATACCGCTCTCGTCCAGGTTGCGCATTGCGTCACGCTTCTCGGTAGCATTGGGAAGATCGCAGGTAAGCTCCTCGGGACCAAGCTTGGTCTCGCGGAACTGAGTCTCGAATTCAACGATATGAACAGAGGTGAATGTATCATCCTTAACAACCCTCTCACTCACAACTATAGCATCCTCAAAGTTGTAGCCGTTCCAGGGCATAAATGCCACCAGAGCGTTTACGCCGATCGCCAGTCTGCCGTTTTTTGTGGCCATGCCGTCTGCGAGAATATCACCTTTCTTAACCAGATCACCGATAGATGCGAGGGGCTTCTGATTAACACAGGTATCCTGATTTGAACGCTCGAACTTTCTGAGATTGTATACATCTTCCCTGTCAAAGTCATACTCATCACCGTCAGCTTTTACAACTATTCTGCCTGCGTCAACATGGGTTACTATGCCTGCTCTGTCAGCAATTACAAGGGCACCGCTGTCACGAGCCGCGATTTCTTCCATGCCTGTACCCACCACCGGATCATCAGTAAAAAGCAGAGGCACCGCCTGACGCTGCATGTTGGAGCCCATCAGTGCTCTGTTTGCGTCATCATGCTCCAGAAAGGGAATAAGCGCAGCTGAAAGTCCTACCAGCTGCATGGGACTTACATCAATGTATTCCACCTCTTCCGGAGTAACCATGGGGAAACTTCCAGCTTTTCTTGCCCTCACAAGAGGACCTGTCAGCCTGTTGTCCTCGTCCACAGCGGAATCCGCCTCAGCCACAGTCGTTCTGTCCTCTTTGTCTGCGGAGAGGAAAGAAACCTCGTTTGTAATCTTTCCGTTGATGACCCGCCTGTAGGGGGTTTCAAGGAAACCGAATCTGTTTATTGAAGCGTAAACCGAGAGGGTAGTGATAAGACCGATATTGGGACCTTCAGGGGTTTCAACAGGGCAGACGCGTCCGTAGTGGGTGTGATGCACATCCCTGACATCGAAACCGGCTCTCTCTCTGGTAAGACCGCCCTCACCCAGAGCACTTGTTCTGCGCTTGTGGGTAAGCTCTGCCAGAGGATTTGTCTGCTCCATGAACTGGGACAGTTGACTCTGGCCAAAGAAAGAATTTATCACGCTGGAAAGGGTTCTTGAGTTAACAAGATCCTGAGGTCTCAGCTTTTCCCTGTCCTGCTGTCCCATCCTGTCTTTTATTGTTCTGGCCATCCTGGCAAGACCCTTGGAAAATTCCTGACCAAGAAGTTCACCGACAGTTTTAACTCTTCTGTTACCCAGATGATCAATGTCGTCGGAAACATTAGTTCCTTCTCTGAGACATATAAGATTATCAACGATTGAGACAAGATCGGGAACAGTAAGAGTCAGCTTGTCCATGGATGTATTTATGTTCAGTCTCTCGTTGAGTTTGTAGCGACCCACTTCGCTCAGACTGTAGCGTTTGCTGTCGAAGAACATTGATCTGAGATAACTTCTTGCGTGATCAAGAGATGGAGCATCAGTTCCGCGAAGAGCCTCGTAAATCCACATGGTGGCGGATGCTTCACTCTTCTCAACCCCGGCACCCAGAGCTGCCTCTTCCTTTGCCAGTGTCCGGCGGATGCTGTCGATACTGTTTCGATCGTTACGGGGTTCAAGGAACTTTGCCTTTTTTATTCCTGCCGCAACCAGTTTCTCAAGTTTCTCAACGCTCTCAACAGGCTCATCGCAACGGACTATCAACTCCCCTGTTTCAGGATCAACAATATCCTCTGCAAAAGACTTGTGAACAACCTCTGAAATCTTTGACTGTCTTTTAAGCAGCGCGGAAATATCCTTTTCCGTTACCGGATAAAACGAGCTGAGTATCTCTGCTTCTGAACCTAATCCCAGAGCTCTTAAAAGCATTGTAATTGGAATACGCTTGGGCTTTTTATCTATGTTTGCGAATATTATATCGTTACTATCCAGGGTTAAATCAAGCCATGATCCCTTCTGCGGAATAACTCTCGCGGTACAGATTCTTCGTCCTCTCTGCTGTGTCTTTTCTTCAAAAAACACACCGGGACTCCTGTGAAGCTGGCTTACAATAACTCGTTCGGCTCCGTTGATAATAAATGAGCCGTTTTCTGTCATCTGCGGCAACTCGCCCAGAAATGTGCCCTGATCAACAGCCATCTTCATAACAAGCGTTTCGGGATCCCTGGTAACCAGTCGCATTGTAGCATTCAGTGGTGCGGAATATGTTACGCCTCGCTCAACCGCCTCGCGTATTGAGTGTCTCGGGCGACCAATATCGTACCCAACATACTCCAGAGAGAATTCCTTTGTTGAACTCTCAATGGGAAAAGTGTCTATTAATATCTTATGAAGCCCCTGGGGGAGCCTCTCCTCAGGCTTAACATCCGCCTGGAGGAAATTATCGAACGATTCCTTCTGAACTCTCAATAAGTCAGGAACTCTAATCGCAGGTTTAACGCGAGAAAAATCCCTTACAGGTCTCGTTTTTTTCACTGCCACTCCTCTACACTGCTCCTGTACCGAAATAAGCAAATTAGCTTTACATCACGAATTTCTCACCAATACTCTGAAGAACCCGGCAAGAACTCCGGGATTAAGGGGCTGAAGGCGGGAGAAGTGGTACTCTCCTCCCGCCATCAGTATCAGTAGTCCAGTATCTATTTGAGAACCGCGGTTCCACCGGCCTCTTCAAGCTGCTTCTTTACCTCTTCTGCTTCAGGTTTCTCAACACCCTCTTTGACCTTGGACGGTACATTGTCTACAAGATCCTTGGCTTCTTTGAGACCCAGGCCTGTAAGCTCGCGAACAACCTTGATTACTGCGATCTTTTTGGCACCGAAGCTTTCAAGGACAACATCGAACTCGCTCTGCTCTTCAACTGCTTCTCCGGCAGGACCGGCGACAGCGACTGCTGCCGGTGCTGCTGCTGAAACACCGAACTTATCTTCCATTTCCTTTACAAGCTCAGCGAGCTCAAGGACGGTCATGTTTGAAATAGCCTCGATGACCGTGGCCTTTCTGTCTTCACTCATTGTATTTCCTCCGTACTTCGCGGAATTCCTGTGAATCCCGTGTTATAGTTCAAGTTATTCTTTGCTCTCGCTGATGGCGTTAACAGCGTATAGAAACTTTCTGATAACACCACTGGTAACCATTACGAAGCCCTGCAGGGGTGAGTTCATCGAACCGACCACCCTGGCAAGAAGCTCTTCTTTGCTGGGCATGTCGGCCAGACTGATAACCTCATCCGCGCTGAAGGTTCTTCCGGAAACGAATCCGCCCTTCATCACAAGCAGTCCCTTGTGAGCTTTTGAAAAAGCCTTGATGATTCTTGCGGGTGCTACTTCATCTTCACTGTAAGCAATGGCGGTAGGTCCGTTAAGAAGACCAAATATGTCCTCGTCCGGCTTTATGCCTATATCCTCAAAAGCACGCTTGAGAAGAGTGTTCTTGACCACAGTAAAAATCACACCGGCTTCGCGCATCTGAAGACGCAGTTCAGTTATGTCCTCGACATTAATGCCTGTGAAATCAGCCAGTACAACCGAGCCTGACTCCCCGATACCGCCGTGAAGATCGGAGACCACGACTTCTTTCTGGTTTCTGGTAATACTCATTGTCGCGACTCCTTTCTACCTGAGCAGCGTGCGGATATCATTGATGTCCACACGGATGCCGGGGCCCATTGTTGAGGAAACAGACATGTTTTTAAGATACCGGCCCTTTACTGAGGCCGGTTTCAGCTGAATTACCTTTTCCATGAATGTAAGAATGTTTTCTCTGAGAGCGTTCTCTTCGAAACTTGCTTTGCCTACAGGAACATGCACATTGCCGGTCTTATCAACTCTGAAGCTGATTTTCCCGGCTTTGGCATCCTGCACTGCCTTTCCCACTTCCATGGTAACTGTACCTGTTTTGGGGTTGGGCATAAGCCCCCTGGGTCCGAGAACCCTGCCGAGCTTGCCTACAACACCCATCATATCAGGAGATGCTATAACAACATCAAAGTCCAGCCAGCCATCGGTAATCTTTTTAGCTGTTTCCTCGTCTCCGATGAAATCAGCTCCGGCCGCCTTTGCTTCCTCTGCCTTATCGCCTCTGGCGAATGCAAGCACACGGACAACCTTGCCCGTTCCGTGGGGAAGCATGCAGGTACCGCGAACAACCTGATCGCTGTACTTGGGATCTACTCCAAGCTTACAGGCGATTTCAACCGTTTCGTCAAACTTAGCCGTCGCGAGTTCCTTAATCGCAGCTACGGTCTCTTCCAGAGTGTAGCTTTTCTCTCTGTCAACGGCTTCCCGGGCTTTCGCAAATCTTTTGCTCTTAGCCATCCACCACCTCCAGACCCATGCTGCGAGCGGTGCCTGCTATCATTCTGATAGCCGCTTCCTCTGACGCTGCATTCAGGTCTTTAACTTTCAGCTTCGCAATCTCCCGACACTGCTCAACAGTGACTGTTCCAACCTTCTCGCGATTGGATTCAGCAGATCCCTTAGCTAACCCGGCTGCCCGTTTCAGCAGTACTGAAGCAGGGGGGGACTTGAGTATAAAGGTAAAGCTTCTGTCTTTGTAGACAGTTACTACCGCAGGAACAATAAGTCCTTCTTTACCCTGGGTGCGAGCATTGAAGTCCTTACAGAACCCGGCCAGATTTATTCCGTACTGACCGAGGGCCGGGCCAACCGGCGGTGCCGGTGTAGCCTTGCCTGCAGGGAGTTGAAGCTTTACCACGCCCAAGATTTTCTTGGCCATGGTTACTCCTTTCTGCTGCTTACCCCTCCCCTTACTGGGGTGAGCAGTAGTTTACCGGATTTTATAATAAATGCCTGAAGGTTCCGGCACCCCTCAGACCATCCTGACATGTTTGTAATCAATCTCTACAGGCGCTTTACGCCCGAATATCGTAAATATAATTCTGACCTTGCCTCGCTCGGCGTTAATGGCCTCCACAACACCGGTGAAGTTTCTGAACGGCCCATCTGTTACCCTGACTGTCTGTCCAACCTTGAACTGTATCCTGACAACTTTCTTGTCTGTCGTTCCTGTGGTCTGCCCCTGAATTCTCTTCATATCAGGATCGGTAAGAGGTACAGGTTTTCCTCTGTTCATGGGAGGAAATCCACTGACATTGTTCATTGCGCGAATGTCCATAATGATTTCATCTGATATTTCCAGCTGAACAAATACATAACCGGGATAGAGTTTTTTCTCTCTGGTATACTCTTTGCCGTTCTTCCTGTGAGTGATTTCCTCCGTGGGTATCAGAGTCTTTCCGATACGACCGGGATATCTGCGAAGCAGCTGACCCTCAAGAAATTTTGCAACTCTCTGTTCGTATCCGGAAAAGGAGTGAACCACATACCACTTGAATTTATTGTTCTCTTCTTCAGACTCAGCCACAACCTCGCCTGCTTCAGTATCCGGATTCTCCAGCGGTTCTACAGTCATTGTGTGCCTTTCTCTGAAAATTCCCGCTATCCCAGAAGCCGTATAAGACCGGCCATGGCCATCGCTGTAATCTTATCAACTATGAATATCCAGAGAGCCACAACCACAACTGCACCAATCACGACCCATGTGGAGGAAATCGCTTCATCGCGGCTGGGCCACGCCACCTTGATCATTTCGGCCTTTACCTCTACGATAAAATCTATGGCTGTCCACCACCATCTGACCAGTAGATTGTCATTTCTTGCAGCCTTCGCGGCCATTTCTCCGTCCTTTCGGCATTTCTGCCAACCGCTGTAACGAAGAGCGGCTGGCAGGGCAGGAAGGACTTGAACCCTCAACCCCCGGATTTGGAGTCCGGTGCACTGCCAATTGTGCTACTGCCCTGCGGCCTCTCTTCGTAACCGGTCAATACTGCTTATTTGCCTTCTCTGTGCAGAGTATGTTTTCTGCAGAAGCGGCAGTACTTCTTGAGTTCCATCCTCTCGGGATGGGTTCTCTTGTTCTTTGTAGTGGTGTAGTTTCTGCGCTTGCACTCCGTGCATGCCAGTGTTGCTATAATTCTCACCGCTAACCTACTTTAATACCTTTGTAACAACTCCTGCGCCCACTGTGCGTCCACCTTCGCGAATAGCGAAACGGAGACCCTCTTCCATGGCGATGGGAGTAATAAGTTTAACTGTCATCTTCACATTGTCACCGGGCATGATCATCTCCATACCCTCAGGGAGGCCGATGGCTCCTGTAACATCAGTTGTACGGAAGTAGAACTGAGGTCTGTAACCGTTAAAGAATGGCTTGTGACGGCCACCCTCCTTCTGACTGAGGATGTAAACCTCTCCCTCAAAATCTGTATGAGGTGTGATTGAACCCGGTTTGGCTATTACCTGACCACGCTCGATCTCATCTTTGCCAACGCCTCTAAGAAGAAGGCCAACATTATCTCCAGCCTGTCCGTCATCAAGAATCTTACGGAACATCTCAACACCGGTACAAACTGTAGAGCGAGTTTCACGAATTCCTACAAGTTCAATCTTATCCTGTATATGTACAACTCCGCGTTCAATACGACCGGTCGCAACAGTTCCACGACCTGGAATTGAGAAAACATCTTCTACAGGCATAAGGAAAGGCTTGTCTGTGTCACGCTCAGGAGTAGGAATCCAGGTATCAACAGCTTCCATAAGCTCATAGATGCATTTGGCATCAGGATCGTCAGGGGCACCTGTGCTATTGAGTGCCTTCAGCGCTGAACCGCGGATGATGGGGCTGTCTTCTTCAAACTTGAATTTGTCAAGAAGTTCCTGAACTTCCATCTCAACAAGTTCAATAAGCTCATCATCATCAACCATGTCAACCTTGTTAAGGAAAACAACCATTCTGGGAACATTCACCTGGCGTGCAAGAAGAACATGCTCTTTTGTCTGGGCCATAACACCATCATTGGCGCCGATAACAAGAATGGCACCATCCATCTGCGCGGCGCCTGTGATCATGTTCTTGATGTAATCAGCGTGACCGGGACAATCAACGTGAGCGTAGTGCCTGTTGCCTGTCTCGTACTCCTGGTGGGAAGTGGCGATTGTTATACCGCGAGCCTTTTCCTCAGGTGCGTTGTCAATCTGATCAAATGCCACATAGTCCACATTCTCGTGCTGCGTGGCAAGGCACTTGGTGATCGCAGCGGTAAGAGTTGTCTTACCGTGATCAATGTGACCAATTGTGCCCACATTCACATGGGGTTTGGTCCTCTCAAATTTTTCTTTGGCCATGAGCTACTCCTACTCTAGTTTGCGGTAATCCGCCCGTTTCTTCTACTCTTCTTTCGCCGCACACACAAAGGCCTCGTGGAGCCCACGAGCAGGATTGAACTGCTGACCTCGTCCTTACCAAGGACGCGCTCTCCCGACTGAGCTACGTGGGCACCCAAAACCTGACGCCGCCGCCCGCGGTTCTGGAGCGGGAGACGAGCCTCGAACTCGCGACCCTCAGCTTGGAAGGCTGATGCTCTGCCAACTGAGCTAC
>JAUVIS010000116.1 GCA_030592635.1 Candidatus Fermentibacteraceae bacterium
GAATCCAGTCTTCTCAAGCACTCTTCCGGACGCGGGATTGTGCAGAAAGTGCCTTGAAGTAATCTTGTGAAGACCCATTTCCTCAAAGGCGTATTTCACCATGGCAGCGGCTGCTTCTGAACAGTAACCCTTATTCCAGTATGGTTTACCCAGCCAGTAGCCCAGCTCGCCGCGGTTGTGCGTCTTTGAAACTGATAATCCAACCACGCCGATCAATTCACCGCTTTTCAGAGTTATTGCAAGCTCCAGACCCTTTCCCTGATAAAAATTCAAAGGGTGGCTGGATATCCACTCTACAGCGTTTTCTTCCAGATAAGGATGAGGCATACCCATGGTGTTTCTGTAAACTTCATCCGAGCCGGCGTTTTCTTTTACAAAAGTGGAATCTTCCACACTGAAGGGTCTAAGCAGAAGCCGTTCTGTCTCTATTACAGGAGGGTGTTTCATCCTACAGCAACAACATACCGTTCAGTATTCTCAGGTAAACCACGTAAAACATCTTCGCGCCTGTCTTCAAGAATCAGGTCAATTGCTTCAGAAAGACTGAGTAGCGCTTCTTCCTTTGTAACGCCCTGGCCGTTAGCTCCAGGAATCTCAGGACAGTAAGCGATAAACCAGCTACCGTCCCGTTCGACTATCGCAGTAAACTCATTGTGCATCTCAACTCCCATCAATCTTATTATATGGGAAAACACAATCAGAACCCATGATTCCCGGAACACGGATAACGTCCCGGCTAAGCTGACCTAAAAAGCCGTCGATAATTTTCAAATTTATTCAAAGCCCGGCTTTTGGGGGTCAGCCTTCAGCCGGCTGTTATAAAACTGTATAGATTTACTATTAACTTGTATGATACATTCCATCTTGGACAAAAGATGGATAATGATATTTTATATATTTTATGATTTCTTTTTCTGCATCAGTTAATAGTTCACCACCTGATTGTAACCTGAACATTTGCAATGCTATGCATAACTTTTTATCAAATTCCGTATCTCGACCAATATTTCTGGTTCTTAATTCAGAAATGAATTTTAATATATGTATGTCTCTCAGATCTTCTAATGGGCCCGCCCCAATGCCCCCTAAATAATCCAAATCATCTATAGGGGCATTATCAAGTATTGCTATCAGATATTCTAAATATTCCTTTGAAGAATTTATATCCCACCACAAACCAACCGCCCAGGAATACTTATCGTCACCCGTTTCATGGTATCTGTAATGATCATGAGCAATTTTTTTCATATCATATTTATTATTCATAAGTTTTATAACTGCAGTTATGTAGAGGCCAGGAGAAACTCATTCAGTTTGCGCATGGCGCGGGCGCGATGGGAAACACGGTTCTTTTCCTCTGTGGTACATTCGGCAAAGGTTTTGTTCAGTTCCGTGGAAAAGAAGACGGGGTCGTAGCCGAAGCCTTCGCTGCCTGAATGGTCTTCCGTTATTTGACCTTCTACCAAGCCATGAAAAATATGCTCTTCCCCCTCGGGAGTAACCAGTGCGATCACAGTCTGGAAAGAAGCTTTTCGGTTGCTGTTCTTTTCGCCGCTCAGGGCGTTGAGAAGCTTATCTGTATTCTCGCGGTATGTGCAGTTCTCTCCGGCATATCTGGCTGTATAAACCCCCGGAGCGTCACCCAGTGCCCAGACAAAGAGTCCTGTGTCATCTGCTATGGCTGTTCTGTGTGTGGCCAGGGCTGCGGCTCTCGCCTTGAGAAGAGCATTCTCTTCGAGAGTAAGGCCGGTCTCCTCTACATCCCAGCCGGGAATAATCTCGCCTATGGCTACTATCCCGCCGTGTCTGATGAGTTTCCTGAGCTCTTTCAGTTTGTCCCTGTTGGCGGAGGCAAGAACCATGTTTGTCATAGTTCTCCTGTGGCTGCCCTCTGAACCGGGATCACTATCTCCTGAATTGCTTCAATAGCGCTCGCGGCCATGCTGAACACTGTCTCGTGGGAGACAGGATCCTCTTCAGCGGAAGCCTGCACTTCAATAAGCATACCGTCCTCACCGGCAACAATATTCATATCCACATCCGCCCTGCTGTCCTCTTCATAGCAGAGATCAAGAAGCGGCACACCTTTCACTACGCCCAGGCTGAGGGCACCGATGTACTGTTTCCATGGATCCTTTTCCAGTTTGCCAGCTGAGAGAAGTCTGAGAATGGCCAGGCGAAGAGCAACAACACTTCCTGTAATGCTTGCCACTCTGGTGCCGCCGTCGGCGACCAGTACATCACAGTCAACAGCAATGGTCTTGTCCGGCATGTCCGCGGTGTTTACACACTGCCTGAGAGAGCGGCCGATAAGCCTCTGTATCTCCTGACTGCGACCCTTGATGCCGTTACCTGTACGATCTCTGCGAATCCTGCGATCTCCACTGCCGGGAAGCATATCGTATTCCGCTGTAACCCAGCCTCTGCCCTTGCCTCTGAGAAACACGGGCACTTTGTATTCCACCGTTGCGGAGCACAGAATCCTGTTTTCTCCCCAGGAGACAAGAACACTTCCCTGAGGACCGGGCTGATAACCTGTCTCCAGAGATATATCCCTTAAATGATTCCACAGTCTGCCGTCAGTTCTCTTTGTTTCAGTCATTCTGTTACCTGTCCGTATCTTTTTCAGTCGTGTTTCTTATCTGGAGGGCACTCCCCTGACGGAAATACCTTCCTCAAGTCCCTCAAGAATCTCACCGGCGACAAACGGGAATAGAACAGTATACGAGATGAATCTGCCCTCAATAGTCCTGACAATCCCCTGCCAGTCTCCGGATCGGGGCAGATCAACAAAACATGTGTCACCGCTCGCGAAGACCCATACCCTTTCAATTTCAACAGGGCTGAATCCGCTGTGATCCGCCCACATTTCAATAAGAAGCTGAAGTTCCGTGTTCCTGAAAGCCGGTTCCGGTGATTCCGGAAGAGAATCAATTATTGCGTCCGATTCCGCAGTTACAAACAGTGAGCAGGGCGTAGTTTTCCAGCCCGGCGCCCAGACTGATGAGCCAGTTTCCATCGCTTGAGCGGGATCAAACTCAGGCATTGCCACTGTCTCCATGTTTTCCTCTGTCCGGACGGTATCAGAATGCTGGATAACTTCATTGGGCTCAAGGCCCATTTTTTTGTTCAAGCTGTCCATGACCATTCTGGCGGACACACCCATGAGAACAGCGAGCACAGCAACGATTATGAGCGACCTGACCATCTTTGACGGTACCGGTCCTGTGGATTTCTTTCTTTTCGCAGGCAATCAGCTCTCCCTTTCAGCATATTCCATTATGGACTCAACAATAGCCTGTGCGGCCCTGAAACGGAAGTCCAGTGACAGAAGTCCCTGTTCCTCATCCGGATTCGAGATGAAACCAACCTCCACCAGTACCGCCGGCATATAGGCTCCCCGGAGAACGTAAAAGCCGGCCCGCTTCACGCCCCTGTTTCTCCTTACGGGAAAAGCATGGCTGAAGCTGCTCTGTATGGCACCGGCAAGATGGCTTGATTGATTCTGAAAAATGGACTGCGCCATATCAGCCAGCAGAAAAGACAGTGGATCATCGGGAACCGCGGAAACCTCATCCAGTTCAAGAACATTATTCTCAAGCATCTCCACAGCCCTGGCGTCATCAGTTCTTGCCCGGGATAGAAAATATGTTTCAAAGCCGTGAGCCGAACGGTCTACTGCGGCATTACAGTGAATGCTCACGAAAAGATCCGCCCGATTTCTGTTTGCCATACGCGTTCTGTCGCCGAGTGAAACATACTCATCCACTGTTCTTGTAAGAACCACTCTCAGTTCCGGAAGTCTTATTCGCAGAAGATCCCTGACCATGAGAGATATTTCCAGAGTTCTATCCTTTTCCCGACTGCCTGACGCGCCCACAGCACCCGGATCTCTTCCTCCATGGCCGGGATCGATCACAATACAGTCAAAATCAGTCAGCCAGGGAGATCCCTCGCCCCGTTCAAGAGCGGCATATACAAGTGAATCCGACCACAGGGTTGTATCCGGGGGGACAGGAGGAGACTGCCAGGCCACCGGGGGAAGCAGTATTTCATCCTCTGCCCTCGCAAACACAATCATAGCCATGGAATCACCGCTGAGTGCCCAGTCGGCTGAGGCAATCAGCAAGTTGAATTCAACGGTAAATCCCGAAGAATCTGCTGTGAGCCGGTCTATCCAGATGGGAAGCGACGCGGTTTCAGCCCACTCAACGGGTTCGTTAAATTCGATCCTGACAGTACTACCGGACGCCTGAACAACAGGATTAAGAGCTTGCTGTCCAATAAGTTCAACAACAACCCCATCGTAGCGGGGAAAAAGATTAAGACACACCCCCGAGATAATCGAAAGAACCAGAAGTTCACTCATTGTTCCCTCAGGGAATGCTTCATGACAGCATCCAGTCTTCTCTTGCTGTCTCTGTCGGCCATATCGGATCTCTTGTCATATTTTGTTTTACCCCTGCACAAACCTATCTGAATCTTTGCGCGACCGCCTTCGGACATGTGAACATCAAGAGCAATGAGTGTAACACCCTTCTCTTCAACTTTTCTTCTGATTTTCCTGAGTTCTCTGGTGTGGGCCAGAAGCTTTCTTCTGCGGTCAGGCTCATGGTTATCCCGGGCTTCAGGGTATTCGGCGATGTGCATTCCGTGAACCCAGAGTTCCAGATTGTCGTCAAACTGTGCGTAAGCTCCAACGAGACTCACTTTCCCGGATCTGATGGATTTGATTTCACTGCCAGCAAGAACGAGCCCCATCTCAATGGATTCCAGTATGTGATAATCGTGCCTGGCTCTTCTGTTGCGTGCGATTGTTCGTACTTTTTCAGTCATCTCCACCCCTTCTGTCGGGGGAATATATCAGGGGGGATTGACTTTTGCACGGGTTTTAGCATAATTGCGCCTGTGAATACCGGGGCCGTGGTGGCGGAATTGGCAGACGCGCTAGGTTCAGGACCTAGTGAGGGCAACCTTGTGGGGGTTCAAGTCCCCCCCACGGTACCAGAGGGTCGCAGCGAAAGTTGCGGCCCTTTCTTTATAAATATTCCGGAAGCAGTCCCTCTCTTCGGAGATCCTTTACTGTGGGATTACTCCTGTCCCTGTCTGAACGAACAGGATCGGGTTCTTCCCACGCAATGTTCAGATCGGGATCGTTCCATGCGACACCCTGTTCATCAGAACCGTCGTAATACCGGTTCACAGCATAAATAAGACTGACATCGTCCAGCACAAGAAAACCGTGGGCAACTCCCGGGGGAATAAGAATGCAGATGGAATCACTGCTGTTCAGGGTAATTAACTGAGTCTTCAGAAAAGTTGGTGAGCCGATCCTGAGGTCGGCGAGAGCAATCTGAAGGGTGCCGGCAACAGGGATCCACCAGTCACTCTGCCTGCGATGAAAATGGAGCCCTCTCATTGAGCCTTTTACTGATCGGGAAAGATTCAACTGTATTCTGTCTCCGTAGTGCACCCCCTGCGGCCACTCGGAACGGAAGACCTCAGTGAAACTTCCTCTGCTGTCGGGAAAGGTTTTGCATTGTCTGAATTCAACACCATGGATTTTCCCGGCATATTTAGTAATATTGAGTGGCATAGGATCCTTTCAGAGTTTTGATTATTCCGCGATTATTACACAAAGGGCTGCAAATGAAAAGGGAAGAAAAAGCAGGCATTATCATCAGAGAGCTGAAGAAGCTTTACCCGAATGCTGAATGTCAACTGAAGTACGATGGAATACCGGAAAGACTGGTGGTGGCCACAATCCTCTCCGCGCAGACTACCGACACGGCGGTAAACAAAGTCACACCAGCCCTGTGGAAGAGGTATCCGACGATTCTTGATCTGTCGCTGGCAGATCGGCCTCATGTGGAGAAAATACTTAAAACTATTGGCCTTTTCAGAAACAAGACGGGATTCATAATCAAAGCCGCTGGATTCATGGCGGAAAACGGGCTTCCCGATACAATCAGTGAACTTGTAAAAATACCCGGCGTGGGCAGAAAAACTGCCAATGTTGTTATGGGAGAAATATTCGGAAAACCTTCCATCACCGTAGACACCCATGTTAAGCGTTTATCCGCCAGACTGGGACTCTCGGATAATACCGATCCCGGAAAAATCGAGCGGGATCTGAAAAAAATCATCCCCGCAGAAGAGCAGACCGTGTTCTGTCACAGACTCATAACACACGGCAGGCAGATTTGCGGAGCCAGAAAACCGCTCTGCCGGGTCTGCTCACTGAACAGCATTTGTCCGTACTTCAAAAAAATGGAGCCCGCAAAAGCGGACTCCATAAAAAACAAGTGAATTCGACTAGGAGC
>JAUVIS010000114.1 GCA_030592635.1 Candidatus Fermentibacteraceae bacterium
ATGCAGGTTACTATAGTCTGCCACATATTTCATACCTCCTGCGGAATCGAAACGAAAAAGCTTACGATACTGTCAATATAAAAGAGCATTCACTATTGTAGTAGTCTGCCTGTAGAAAAATACTTAAGGAGAACAAACATGGTTCACCGAAAATGCTCTTTTCAAATACTGATACTGATGATTGTCTTTGCGTTCGCTTCGGCGGATGAGGCTCCTGCCCCGGACATCCGGGAACAGTCCGTGCAGGAATACATCGAAAGCGCGGAGGCCTGTTTTGACCGAAAGATACTGTTCAGCCTGTACATCGATGCGATGAAGGTTGAACTGGACGATCTCGCGGCCCGGATAAACATCGCTCTTTCCGAGGTGCCTTCACTTCAGGAGTCGTTCCGGGAAGCACACGAGGACTTCACTGCCTGCTGCCACTCCCGGGCCGCACTGGGAGAAGACATTCAGTGGTACAACCTTGAGACTGGAGAATCATACTTCGGCTCAGGATACGGGTACACACGGATGTCCATAATCGCATCCATGTACTGGGAGCAGACAGGGGTATACAGACATATCCTGGAAACAGCTTCAGAGGATCCGTTTATCTATGAAAGCTTCGTAGTCCTTCCGGATTCGCTGATCGGCGGATACTGAGATTGTCTGCCAGTGAATTTCTCCCTTTTCCGCGACTTTCAATTTCTTTATCCCGGTCATTGAGTTTCCCGGACTGGAAAGTGAAACAGTTTTCAATCATATTGCGGTCATGAAAAATATAGATATCGCCAGAAAAGACATTGGTGAAATTGCCTCTCACCTGGCTCGCATGGGCTGGTCCGAGGCCAACGCCGGAAACATCTCCATCCTTATGCCCAGGGGCACAGAGTTTGAAATTGGAGTGAACCCGAATTCATACCACTTCCCCGAGCCTGTGCAGTCTCTGGCTGGAAGAACTCTTCTGATAACTGCAACAGGCAGCAGGTTCAGAAGAATGAGTCGGGATATTGAAACACAGATAGTACCGGTTACCATTACTGAATTCGGCACTGCCGCCCTCTGGCCTTCCCGTTTTCCCAGCCCCACAAGCGAAATAGGAACGCATATTCAGGTGCATTCTCTGACTCCGGACACAGGCTGGGAAACATCAGCCATTGTACACACCCACTCCACAAAAATGCTTACGCTGTCTTCAAGCGACATTCCGGGTGAAATGCTTCAGGATATTGTAGAAAGAGCTCATCCCGAGATTTCCATTCTCATGAGAAAAGGACTGGCATTTCTTGATTTCGCCCCCCCGGGCACCTGGGAACTGGGAGCAAAAACAAGAGATGAATTCAAACGGGCAAATGCGGTCATCTGGAGAAAACACGGTATTCTGGGATTTGCCGAAGGTATAGAAATGGCCTGTGATTATGTGGAAATGACTGAAAAAGCCGCTGAAATCCTTCTTCTGGAGAAAAGCGCCTTTGGTGTCTTTCTCGGGCTTAAAGACAGAGAACTGGAGAATCTTCAGGAAGAACTGAGACGGGATTGACCGGCGAACATTTGGATTTGATTGTTAACATGGCTTAATTGATAATCTGGAGGGGTATGGAATGAAAAAACTGATCGCCACTTTTTTTCTCGGAGTGATTGCGGTTTCCTCCGGTTGCGGAGACTCCGCAACTGAGATACAGGGAACCCTCCCTGTAGTTACCGGGATCGCTATTGACACAGACGCAAGCACCGGTGACACCATCTTTGTTACCTGGACCGCCCTTGATCCTTCTTTAGTGGATGGGTATTACCTCTGGACAAGACCGACTCTGGAAGGTCCATGGTATCTGGCCGCACTGTGTAACGAAAATGTCGGATCCCACATCGCTGCCAGTTCCGCCTTCTACACTGTCATGGCCTTCAAGGGAGATGACACTTCTTCTGAAACCGGTCTGTCCGCAAACACAAAGACAGAAAGCATCTCAGAAATCAGAGAACTCTTTTCTCTGAAAGCACCGGTTGGATTCCGCGTTGACCTTGATGGTGACTCTCTTATCGCCGGGGATCCCGGATCTCCTGAATTCGCTCAGCATTTCACCGTAGCAATTTCCTGGACAGGAGACAGATTCCTCTTCCCCGGCGGTGCTCATCCTGAATTGTGGCCCGGCGGCACCAGAACGAGAATCTCAGCAATCGGCGGGCTTGTTGCTCCGGCACCGAATGATACAATCAACTGGAAAGACAGCATTTCCTACGGAGGGGATTTCTTTCTTGAGCTTGATGACGGTTTCTACTGCATGCTCAAAGGCTCTCACACATTCCCTGACACAGTATCTATGTCAGATACACTGGTTCTCAGAGGCCAGAGTCAGCCGATCACGGGCGTCCGGGTATTCAGCGAACAGTAGAGTATCAGATCCAAAGTTTAAAGGGGAGAGCTCGCGCTCTCCCCTTTTGTCTGCGCTTTTCAGTCACTATGGAGTAAGTCTCTTCACATCTCTGGGGAACATGGTGGTAAGACGAATGTTGTCCACTCCAAGAAGCCTTGCTGTGATTCTTTCCAGACCGATCGCGAGCCCTCCGTGTGGCGGCAGACCATACTTGTGTGCCTGCAGATAACTTTCAAAGTCATCCGGATTCAGGCCCATAGCCGCCATCTTGTCTACCTGCTCCCTGTAGTCGTTGATTCTCTGGCCACCGGTTGTTATTTCAAGACCTCTGAATAGAAGATCGAAGCTGAGAGTTGTGCCCGGGGCGGCGGGATCATCTTTTGTGTAGAAGGGTCTCTTCGTTGTGGGGAAATGGGTCACAAACACAAAATCACTTTCCCAGTTTTCAGCGGAGTAGATACACAAAACCCGCTCCTCTTCCGGCTCAAGATCAGGCTCCTGAGAGTAATCCTTCCCGGTAATCTTGCCTGCTATTTCATGGGCCTCCGCAAGAGTCACCACAGGAATAGAGTCTCCGATAACCGGCATCTCGGCATCAAGAAGAGCAAGCTCGGGAGCGCAGGTTTCCTGAAGATAGTTTATGCAGTATTTCAGTAAAGCGGTTTCCATAAGCATCACCTCTGTGTGATCCTTCACAAAACCCATCTCGAAATCAAGAGAGGTATACTCATTGATGTGGCGACTGGTCTGGTGAGGTTCCGCCCTGAAAACGGGGCCAACCTCAAAAACTCTTTCATAAATCCCCACACCCATCTGTTTGTAAAATTGAGGAGACTGCGCAAGGTATGCGGGTCTGCCGAAGTAATCCAATGTGAAGATGTTGGCTCCACCCTCCGCGCCGGCAACGCCGATCTTCGGTGTACGGATCTCAGTGAATCCCTGCCCGCGGAGAAACTCCGCGAAACCCCGGGCAAACGCCTCTGAGATTTTCAGCCTTGCTCTCTCCACCGGATGACGAAGGCTTAAAGGTCTGAGATCAAGATTTGTGTCTATATGGAGATCAAGAATTTTCTTGGACAAATCTACCGGAGGATGCTCTTCCGGAGCGGATATCACGAGAATCTCTTCCACCTGAATCTCAACATTGTCGGGGTTGATGGATTTGTCTTTGATCTTTGCGTTCTTCACCACACCCGAGACCTGAATGGATTGCTCCTCCGCAAGCCCGTCAATCAGTTCCTCATTGCCCTCTCGACCAATTACACACTGCAGAAGACCGTCATGACGACGGATCACTATAAAAGCACCCCATCCCAGTCTGCGAATTCTCTGGATCATGCCGTGAACTGTTACCCTCTGCCCGTCCATTCCTCCCAGTTCCGCAGCGGTGAGCAGCCTTTGATCGGTATCGGTTGATACTCTGTACATCAATCATCTCCTGTATTCTGCCCGGCACTTCTAAGCAGGCGATTCGGTGTGCCCGAAAAGTGCGCCTGGGCTTCTTTTATTGCTTTTTTCAGTACTTCCTGCTTGAGGAATATACCGGAAGGAATGTGTTCCATCCTGTCCATTCTGTAACGAAGCTGTCGCAGGTCGTTGAGCATTCTCAGGGCGGAAGGCTGGTAATGACTGCGTGAACGCTCACGGAATGCCCACAGCGCTTTGGTTCCTTCCAGTAGAGCCGCTTCCTTTTCAAGCTGAAATGATCGCCTGAGACGGGCAAGAACTCTCTCCATGAACTGGAGTTCCTCTTCAATAGCTGCCAGTGTTCCAGGATTTCCACTCATGTTCAGGTTGCCTTATATTCTGCTGTTAAAAAAAGACTCAAACACCGCGAGAAACAGTTGTAAAGATAGCAAATAACGCCTGAGGAGGGAAGATGAGGATACTTGTGGTTAACCCGGGTTCAACTTCAACAAAAATTTCAGTGTTCGAGAACGAAGAAGAGGTCTGGACCCTGAAGCTGTCACACTCCCCTGAGGAGTTAGCCCCCTACGGCTCCAGTATTTTTGAGCAGTACTCATTCAGGCGTGATGTAATTGTTTCCGCGCTGAAGGATGCCGGGTATCCCGTGGAAAGTCTTGATGGTGTTGTAGGCAGGGGGGGGCTGGTAAAGCCAATCCCCGGAGGAACATATCTTGTTGATGAGAATCTGCTCAAAGACCTTGAAATTGGAATACTGGGGCAGCATGCTTCTAATCTCGGTGGCCCCATAGCGGCAGAGCTGGCAAAAACAGCCGGGTGCGAAGCCTTTATCGTTGATCCAGTGGTCGTGGACGAGATGGAACCCATAGCAAGGTATTCGGGAAATCCGTTAATCTCCAGAAGGAGTATATTTCACGCCCTCAACCAGAAAGCAGTTGCCAGAAAAGCAGCAGTGGAACTGGGCAGAGAGTACGATGAGTGTAATTTTGTAGTAATCCACCTCGGCGGGGGAATAAGTGCTGGAGCCCACAGGAAGGGACGGGTTGTGGATGTAAACAACGCCCTTGACGGAGAAGGCCCTTTCACGCCGGAAAGATCCGGCGGTCTGCCTGTCGGTGACCTTGCGAAACTCTGTTTTTCCGGTAAACACACACTGGATGACATTAAGAAAATGATAAAGGGAAACGGCGGTATTGTTGCCTACCTCGGTACTAACGACATGATGAAGGTTGAAGATGAGGTGGAGAAGGGCAATGAGTACTGGCTTGAGGTGTACCGGGCCATGGCATATCAGATCGGCAAGGAAATCGGAGCAATGGCAGCGGTACTCAAAGGCCATGTGGATGCAGTGGTGATCTCGGGCGGAATTGCTTACGACAAAAAATTCACAGGCTGGCTGAAAGAAATGATTGAATTCATAGCGCCGGTGATTGTTTACCCCGGCGAAATGGAAATGGAAGCCCTGGCTCTTGGAGCACTTCGAGTTCTCTTGAGAAAAGAAGAGCCGAAGACTTATAATCCCGAATAAAGGACCGGAGGATATCAATATGAGCGACAGGTTCAACGAGGCAAAAAAAGCCTGGGAGGACACCACACTCGCCAAAGTTCTGGGGAAATTCCCGGAGCGCAGAAAAGAATTTTTAACGGGCTCGGGCAATCCTGTTGACAGAGTCTACTTCCCCTCTGAGCCAACTGACAAATACCTGAAGGAATCAGGCTTCCCGGGGGAATTCCCTTACACCAGAGGTGTTCAGCCAACCATGTACCGCGGCAGACTCTGGACCATGCGTCAGTACGCCGGATTCGGCAGCGCAGTTGAATCAAACAAGCGTTACAGATACCTTCTTGATGCGGGGCAAACCGGCCTCTCTGTGGCTTTTGATCTCCCGACTCAGATCGGGTACGATTCTGATCATCCTCTCTGTGCCGGAGAGGTGGGCAAGGTTGGAGTAGCTATCGACAGCCTTTCCGATATGGAACTGCTGTTCAGTGAAATACCTCTGGGCAAAGTTTCAACTTCAATGACCATCAATGCCCCTGCCTCTGTTCTTCTTGCCATGTACATTGCAGTGGCTGAAAAACAGGGAGTCTCCAGCGACAAGCTCAGAGGAACCATTCAGAACGACATTCTGAAAGAATACATGGCCAGAGGTACCTACATCTTCCCTCCCGGTCATTCAATGAGACTGATAACCGACATCTTCGGCTTCTGCAAGAATAATGTCCCCATGTGGAACACCATTTCCATCAGTGGATATCACATCAGAGAGGCGGGCAGCACGGCGGCACAGGAGGTCGGCTTCACCATCGCCGACGGAATCGCTTATGTGGAAGCCGCCACAGAAGCCGGCTTGAATGTAGATGACTTTGCTCCGAGACTGAGTTTCTTCTTCAATGCCCACAATGATCTTTTTGAGGAAGTGGCAAAGTACCGCGCGGCAAGAAGAGTCTGGGCAAGAGTGATGAAGGACAGGTTCGGGGCCAAAAACCCCAAAAGCCTCATGATGAGGTTCCACACGCAGACCGGAGGATCAACACTTACCGCCCAGCAGCCGGACAACAACATCGTGAGAGTTGCGATACAGACTCTTGCGGCAGTGATGGGCGGCACACAGAG
>JAUVIS010000131.1 GCA_030592635.1 Candidatus Fermentibacteraceae bacterium
TGACTTTTCTTTCGGCTGTGGTTGCCGCGGCGGGTCTTTACAGAAACAGCGCGACAATACTCATTGGAGCCATGGTAATAGCACCGCTTCTTGGACCCAGTGTTGGATTGTCGCTGAGTCTGGTGCACTTCGACAGAAAACTCTTCGGTCTTTCACTGCGGGAGATGATCATTCGCAGTGTAATCGCCTTTGTTTTCTCCGCTGTACTGGGGATGCTTCTGACGGTTGATCCGACTCTTTCAGAGATTACAGCAAGAATACAGGCTGGACCTTCCGATATTGTTCTTGCCCTGGCTTCGGGGGCCGCAGGCGCCATTGCTCTCTGCACAGGCGGCTCATCAACTCTTATAGGTGTAATGGTTGCCGTGGCACTTATGCCGCCGCTTGTGACTGCCGGTCTTCTCCGGGGAGGGGGCTATTCAGGATGGCAGGGAGGACTTTCCCTGTTTGCGCTCAATCTGGCCTGTATTATTGTTTCCGGCGCAGTGGTGTTTGCTGTAAGAAAACTTGCCGGGTCAAGATAAAGGAACTTTCTCCATAAGAGCCATGTGTCCCGCACGGAACCACCTTGGAGTTGCCTGCAGTACGGGGCTTACAGCTGGATCAGGTCTGAATACGCTTCTTATAAATTCTCTGGACTCTTTTCTGGGATCTGATCCGTCTATACTTTGAAATGGACGATAAAACCGTAGTACAGAAGCATTGCTGTCGTACTCTCCCGGTACTATTCCAAACTCTGCCGCTCTGTCAGTCAATTCGCATTTTTCCGGAAGGTTGAAAACCGACAGGTTCATGTAATCAATTTTTCCCTTCAACCTTTTTACCATGGCAAGTGTCAATTCTCTGTCTTTCTCCGTCTCGCCGGGAAGGCCGAAAAGAAGGTATACATAATTTCTCATGCCGGAGTCTGATATTTTCGTGATGACTTTCTCTGCGGTATCGGGAGAGAATCCCTTCATGAACCGCTGAAGGATGCCACTGCTTCCGCTTTCGGCTCCTGTCTGCAGCATAAGACATCCCGAGTCCGTCATTTTTTCCAGAAGACCGTCTTTCAACCAGTCTCCCTGAGGCCTTGCAAAACCGTAGAAACCGGAAGTTTTTTCTCTGAACAGCGGTAGCATATCCTCAATTGTCTTAACCGGTATCGCCGAATCAATGAGGTGGATCACAGGGTTCTCCGGACCTCCGGCAAGGATGCGTTCAAGATTCCTAACAGAGATATCCATGTAGGGTTTATCTCTGTCCGGACAGAAAAGACACTTATTCCATGTACAGCCTGTGGTAAGAGGGAAGGGTATCACCGATCTGGAGCTGAAGTATTCCCAGTTGTTTGCGAATACAGGCCACTCAACTTTTGAGAGGAACGGTTGATCCTCGCCGACCAGAGATCTTCCGTCGTCAAGCGCGATTTCCCTGAAGCAGCTTTGAAGAAGTTCTATTCCGCTTCCTGTATCTTTCAGTGCAGATGCCAGAGAACCGCCAACCGTTACCTTTATTCCTGATTCCTCAAGAAGCCAGGCTATTTCCACCGCTGCGGGAAGCTGTGAAAGATATGCCAGTGAAATCAGTCCGTGGTTAAATGTGCCCCTGCTCTGTTTCAACCAGAGGTTGAAATACTCGCTGAAGGGAGTTGAACCGCTTTTTGCCAGAGAAATAAGACCCGCTGTAGAATGTGCGATACCCGACGGCGCACTGTCCATAAGTGAAAGCTGCCAGCCCGGGAAATTTCTCTTGTATGATTTGAGTACTGACTGCAGAACGCCGCAGATACTTCTGTGTTTGTGGAGGTCGTAGAACTCTGTTCCTGGAGAGATCAGGTATTCAAGGGAGGGAACGCAGTTGGCAAAACCCGCCTTCGGAGCATACTCAAGGAACAACCACCTGAAGAACCCCAGAGACAGGTCATGGATTGGTGCTTCAATACCCCTGGCAGCAAGTCCGCCGGCAAGCATAAATGCACCTGCGGGGACTTCTGAAGGGGTTATTACAGGCGGAGATATAACTGCTTTACGATCCACTTTTCCCCTTCCTCGAATACCGGGAAAGATAACATTCCCGCAATACTAATACCAGAACATGGTTCTTGACTGCTGAAGTGAATATCTTACTCGCATATGATTAACTCAATAGTGACTATTCTGCTTTGTACTTTTGTTGCTCAGAGCGACGATCAAACCGTTCTTTCAACAGCAGAGCGGTTTTTTTACAGAGATGATTTCCAGCAGGCTTCCGATATGATTGATTCCCACAACTGGAGCGATAACTCTTTGTGGAGTAAGGCAGGTCTTATCCGGGAACTTTGCGACGGGGGCTGGAGCATAGAGTGCCCACGCATGATTCCCGGTAACTTTCATCCACTGATCTCTTTCGTTTCTATAGTCGTCAGCGGAGAGCTCTCCACGGGCGATTCGGTTCGGGTGATGGTTCCCATACCTGCCGGGTTGCCCTGGCAGATTCCATCCGGTACCCCGGACATCGCAGTTACAGGCATCTCCGGTTCTGTGGAAACAGCTCATGGCTGGCTCTTGCTGGAAGGTACAGCAAGCGGAGCATTTGAAGTAACTGTTTCGCAACAGGTAGAGATAGACCCGCAGGCGTTCGCCGGCACTGATGTTCCCGGCAGTGCTGATGCCATGGTGCCGTTTCCCGGTGAGGATGCCTATCTGGATATGTGTCTGAATACTGATGTGTTCTGGTGCGGAGAAGATGCGGTTTACATGGAATCCGCCAGACTGGCTGCAGGCGAGCCCAATCCAATGCGACTGGTAAGAAGAGTGATCGATACTGTTTCAGATTACTACACGGCTTCCACTCCGTTAAATGAGCAGGTTCTTCTTTATCCGTCTTCCAGGCTGACCCTTCAGGGAGAGTTGCTCAATTCCATGGGTGGAGCCTCGCTGGGGGCAGCAGTTCTCCGAAGATGGCAGATACCAGCTCTTGTTGTTCCGGGAAGATGGGAAGAAACAGGGTCTCCCGGTTTCCTGCTGGCTGCATATGTAAAACCTTTCGGCTGGATGATAGTATCCCCCTGTCCTCGGGGTTTCACTGCTCTGGGCAGCTTTGAACCTCCCCTCCTTTACAGCTGGTTTAACGGGATCGGAGGTATTACTTTCCAGGCTGAATACCTTGGGAGTGATGGTTTCTGGCACGCAGTACCGGTTGATTCGCCTGATTATACACACACTGTGGAGATCCTGATCCAGTGAACACATTTTTCCAGTATGATCTTCAGCTTTTGAGATTCATCAATCTACAAATGGCCAGCCCCCTGCTGACCAGAATAATGCTTTTCATCACAGACAAACACAACTGGTATCCCTTCATTGCTGTCGCTGTGATTTTTCTGCTTTTTGCCGGCAGGAAACTTCCCCATCCGGGGAACAGGTTTGTGCGAATCAATCCCAGGGTTTTTGTTTTTGGTTTGATTCTCTGCATTGCGCTCACAGATCAGGTGGGGACATTTCTGAAACACAATGTAGAAAGAATCCGTCCCAATCGTGACGAGGCAATTTCTGTTCAGCTGGACTGCCGTCTGCACACAGGCGGAAGAAGAAGCTTTCCGTCAAACCACGCGGCAAATTCTGCCGGTCTTGCAGTTTTTTCCTCTCTTGTCTACCCGCCGATAGCTGTGCCTGCTGCGGTGTTCACCTTCCTTGTGGGCTTCAGCCGTGCTTATCTTGCTGTACACTACCCGTCCGATGTGCTTGCCGGATGGCTTACGGGTTCTCTGTCCGGTCTGCTTATCTGGCTGATCCTGCGAAAAAAGCTGAGAAGACCGGGCATCAGCGGATTTGCAAACATGTTCCGTTATCGGCAGCATCAGGTTACCGGCTGTCCGGGAGAGGGATGGGCGGAAAAGAGCTGGACATCTCTTGACGGGTACCAGGTAAAGGGATACCTGCTTGAGGGGTCAGAAAAACTTGTAATCTTTGCCCACGGGCTGGGAGGTTCCTTTCTCTCCAGGGTTGAGCTGGGAGAGAAACTGAAAAACCTGAACGGTTCATCTTTTCTGCTTGTTCCCATGCGCGGCAGTGACGATCATCCGTTAGGACTGTCCGCTGGCGGTACAGACGAAGTTCACGATACTCTGGGGGCTCTGCAATTTGCAGAAGATGCGGGATTCAGCAGCAGGAATATCATTGTTTATGGAACATCCATGGGGGGATCATCAGCAATAAAAGCTTGTTCTCTGGCCGGAGAACTTGTTCCCGCTGGAATTGTAGTACATGGAGCATTCAGCTCTTTCTTTCTTGCTGCAAGACGCCGAACAGGAAGAGTCGGTACAGTTTTATTAAGATTCCTCATGCCAGGCCGGGCAGTAAGAAGCCTGGACAGCTTCAAACCTGTCTTCTGGCTGACATACTTGAACAGGGGTTGCGGCGTGGAGTATATTTACGGTGATGAGGATAAAGTTTCTCCACCGGAAGAGGGTAAGCTTATGGCAGAGTACACAAATAGTAGAGTCTGTTGTGTGACTGTTCTTGAGGGCCAGGGCCATCCCACCGGCAGAAATGCTTCAGAGAATGATCTTGTGATTGCACTGAATGACTCTCTGAACAGAATATGGAATAGAAAAACAGGTGAATCCAAATGAGCATATACAAACAGGCAAATGAACTCTCCATGGCACTTTCCTCTCTTTTGAGGAAGATGCGGGAATCCATGGGTGAAGTCGAGGGTATTCCGGTTCAGAACCGCGAGGAGTATTCTCAATTTCAATCACTTCTTACCACTTCCGTATTCCTTCAGCGGGATCTCGACGAATTTCTTGATAAAGCAATGACAGTGGGAGAGCAGGACCGTGAAGGGCCAATTGAGGTTCTTGATTTTTCCAGTGAATGGGATCGCTTCGAGTAATATTATCTTCGGCTGATCAGCTGTATCTTCTTTTTGCGTACCAGATGGCGATAATGCCCACTATGCCTATTGCCATCATGACGGTGGCACCCATACAAAGTGATTCCCTGCGACCAATGGAGGCTCCTTCTTCCGTAAGTATCGGCAGGGTTACCCATCTGTAGCCGCCGGGACGCCACTCTACGACAGACTCTCCACTTACGGAGCCGATTCTCCCCTCTGACATGCGCCAGGTCCATCTGCTTTCCGGGAATACTACTCTGTATCCTCCTTCAACATCCTCAAGTACCCGTTCTCCGGGATCAACCGAAAGACTGGTGAGGGATTCGATAACAGCTGTTATTGTATCAGGGTGTATTGCGTCAGTGCCTGTGCACTGGTGCTCGATCCACTGCTCAGCATTACATGAAGCCAGGGTAACAAGGAATTCCTCAGGCGTTTCCACATCCATTCCAACCGAGATAGTCAGTACATAAAGAATAAGAGTCAGTGACAAGAAAACCTCCAATAAGTTAAATGAATTTATAAGCGCAAGGAGAGATGTCCGGTAGCCCTGATCAAGGATTGATCGGGTGGGAGGCGTGAGAGATTCAAGCCGTGAAAGATTGAAAAATATTTTCCTGGAGAATATCCGGGAATCGGGGTTGTTTGTGTGTTTCAACCACTTGACTGGTTGTAGTTGACACCCCTGTTTTTACTCTTTAGAATTGGGGCTCGCGCTGGTAAAGCGCATGATGTTTTTCAGTACGGCAGCGGCGGTTTTCACTGGTATAAACAGGTGGAAAACCGGGTTATCCGACCA
>JAUVIS010000055.1 GCA_030592635.1 Candidatus Fermentibacteraceae bacterium
ATCGCCATCTGCGACAACATGACAGGTATGGTCATGAGTGGCAAGCAGGTTCCTCTGTCACTGAAAGACGCTGATGGAAACACTTATGTTCAGCTTTACGATGTGGGTGTAAGTCTTACTGTGACACCGCACATAAACGCTGACAACAATGTAACTCTTGAGCTTAATCCTGTGGTCAGTGACCTCGCGGCAGAGGCGACCGCCTCTGAGCAGCCTATTTTCCTCACACAGGAGGCGCAGACCACACTGATGATTGATGACGGCGCGACCGCGGTTATCGGCGGCATCATGAGGAGCAAGACATCAGAGCTGGAGAAGAAGATTCCCATTCTGGGGTATATTCCCCTTCTGGGTGACTTGCTGTTCACTTACACATCCACCAACGAGGAAACAAGTGAGCTTGTTATCTTTGTAACACCTCACATTATCCGACCCTACTAGACGGGGGAGGATATTGCTTAGAATCGGGCGGGGCATCTGGCGAAACCAGGTTCTCCGCCCAGATTTGAAGGGCGTGAGACCCACATCGTCCAGAGTTCGTGAAGCTCTCATGAGTATTCTGGCAGACAGGTTAACAGGAGCAGTAGTATGGGATCTTTTCAGCGGGAGCGGGGCACTGGGGATTGAATGTGTAAGTTGCGGCGCTGAGAGAACTGTGTTTATGGACAGTTCGCCGGTGAACCTTGATCGTATAAACAAGTTTTTCAAGGAGATGGAATCCGAAGACAAATGTATTACAATCAGAGGAAGACTGCCTGCTGACTTTAAAAGGCTTGTTCCACCGGTTGATATTGTTTTTTTAGACCCCCCTTACGGCGAGACTGATATATATTCATGGATACAGGAGTATCGGTGGGATCTGCCGGTCAACGATGGCGGCGTTGTTATCGCGGAGTCAGGCGGAGTGGAATTTGATTCCCGATGGCAGCATCGGGAGTACGGAGACACACACATACACATATTGGAAGTAGAGAAGTGAAAGTTGTTTACCCTGGAACCTTTGATCCTGTAACTGCCGGGCATCTTGATATTATCAGGAGGGCTGCCGGTATATTTGAAAAGCTTGAGATAGCGGTGGTGAACAGAAGCTCAAAGTCATTGATATTCGATACAGAAACACGAGTGGAACTTGTCAGACAGTCACTTGCTGAAGAAGGTATACAGGGAGTTGTCAATGTCTGTTCTTTTGACGGATTACTGATAGACTATATGCATGAAAAGGGTTATCTGCTTTTTATCAGGGGCCTCAGAGCGAATTCAGATTTTGAATATGAGTTTCAGATGCAGCTTATGAACAGGCGGCTTGCTCCGGAAATTACAGGGATATACATGATGCCGTCCGAGCATAACATGTATCTTTCTTCGACTGTTGTTAAAGAAGTGGCAGAATTCAGGGGAAGCCTTGATACTCTTGTAACGCCATCTGTAGAAAAAGCACTAAAAGATTACTACCGGAGGAAATAATGCACTATGCCCAGAATGCCTCGTTCCTTGAAGGATCCGCGACATTGCTCTATACGGCAAGAGCTGCATCCATGAAAGCCGCCGGTGCTGATGTAATTTCTCTCACCGCCGGGCAGCCCGACTTTCGTACTCCTAAAGCAGCTGTTGATGCCGCGATAAAAGCCATGGCTGAGGGGAAAACCCTGTATACACCCAGCATGGGAATTGTTGAACTCAGGCAGGCGGTAGCGGACAGATGGAGTGAAGTACACCATCAGAACTACAAAGTAGAGAACGCAATGGTTTCATGCGGAGCGAAACACAGTATCGCAAACATGCTTGAGGCTGCTGTCAATCCCGGAGACAGGGTTCTGCTCCCCAGACCCTACTGGGTAAGTTATCCCCAGATGGTTCGTCGTCTGGGCGGAATCTCCGTTTACCCTGAGAGTGACGGCATGCTGATAACCGGTGATGATGTGAGAAAGGCAGCAGCCGAAGGGGCGACAGGAATGATATTCAACTCTCCCTGCAACCCTTCAGGCCTTGTAAATACCATGGAAATGGTGAGAGACATTGCCGCGGCTGTTCGAGAAACGGGTATCTGGGTAATATCGGATGATATATACGAAGATTTGTACTACGGCTCAGGTCAGGTTCCTCATATTCTTACAGCAGACCCGGGGCTTAAGGAACAGGTTGCTCTTATTACCGGAGTATCAAAGACATATGCCATGACCGGCTGGCGTATAGGGTTTGCCATTGCCAATCCCGACTGGATCAGAATTGCCGGGCGGATTCAGGCTCATACCACATCCAATCCATGCTCAATTTCTCAATACGCCGCACTGGCAGTGGTTGAACGCCAGGCGGAAGATGAAAGAGTTCAGATGTATAACGCTTTCAAAAGGAGGCGTGATCTCATCTGTGATCTGCTTGACGAAGTGCCGGGTCTTGCGTTTGAGAAACCGGAGGGTGCCTTCTATGTCTACCCGAGAATAGTAACAGACAAGCCGATCAGTTCAGAAGCGTTTTGTGTATCTCTTCTGGAGGAGGGCGGTCTGGGAACAATTCCGGGAAGTGCTTTCGGCAGTGAGGGCTACATCAGACTTTCTTTTGCGGCTTCAGATGATGATATTGCTGAAGCGGTGAAGAGATTGAACAGCTTTTTAGAACGGGGAGATTTCAAATGATAGTAACCTGCCCTAATTGCAGCAAGAAATACCAGATATCAGAAGAAAAGCTTGCAGGTAAATCCAGAAGGCTTAGATGCAAGAACTGCCGCGAGGTGTTTATTATTCATCCACCTAAGGAAGAAACAGCTTCTCCTGCTGCTGCCATCGACGAGAGAGCTGCCAGATTCGCACGAGTTCTTGCTTCTGATATGCTTATTTACAACAAGGACGCGGTGGAACAGGCTCGGGAAGCAGGCAATCTGTTTGAGACCATGGCAGGAGAGATTGAGCGGTCATGGCAACTCTGGAAGAGCAGATTTCCCGAAGCTGCAGGAAACGAAGAAGGGGTAAGTGTCTTTCGCGGATCACTCAAAGACATTCTTGCAGGAGGAGATGACTATTTCGACAACTGGAAGCCGGAGTAATCAGCTTTCTACTATCTCATTCTTTAAGCACCTGAATACGATGTGCGTCAAAATCATGTGAACATCTTCTATCTGCTGCATATCGGTTGAGGGAACCACTATAGCATTGGAGGCCACTTTTACCGCGTTGCCGCCGTCAAATCCGGAAAAGAGTATTGATACAGCCCCTGCATCGTTGGCTACATGAAAAGCATTTATTACATTGGGGCTCATCCCGCTTCCAGAGAGACCGATAACAACATCACCCTGCTCTACGAGATTCTTGAGCTGTTCACCGAAAGTATTAGTGTAGTCAGTGTCATTGGCCCATGCGGTAAGCAAAGGCATGTTTTCGGCAAGTGATATGGCTTTCAATCTTGGTTTACCTTCCGTAACTGTACCCTTCGCAAGATCGCAGACAAAGTGCGAGCTTGTGGAGCTTCCTCCTCCGTTGCCGAACACGAAGACTCTTTTGCCTCTGGTATAAGCCTCAAAAATCAGCGAAGTAACCCTTTCAACCGCAGCGGACGGGATTTTCAGAACGAGTTTGCTGACCTCATTCAGATACTTCTCAATGCTCTCGACCATAATCATCTCCAGGAAGACTCAGGTATTTGTCGTACTGAAGTGTATTTCGTGGAATTTTCCTTCCAGCTGTTACAAGACAGTTCCTGAGGTTTGAGTTTGCACCTATTACAGAACCGTCGAGCAGAACACAGTTCTCAAGCGTGCATCCGTTTTCTACAGTACAGTCGGTACCTGCCCAGAGAGTTCCGTTTATCTCTGTGCAGGCGGGTATCCGGCTGTGGGTAATTATACCATTATCCGGGATGTGCAGGTGTGGCCATGGCTCAGCTTCTCCGCGAAGGACGCGGTGAACCGTGAGAAGATAGTTCTCATGGGAATCCGGGCGCATCCAGAAGCCTGGAAGAAGAAAAGCGGATGCCCTTTCCACTTCCAGTGGCTCACGGGGATTAAATTCTTCGGTCGCGACCCAGACCAGACCGGAAAAGCAGAGATTTGTTTCCGCATTTTCAGGGGGAGGATTTTTTTCGGTCCTTTCAACGAATCCCTTTCCGTCTGTGAGGATTGTTGTGTGTTCCCAGGGTTTTGCGGAACAGGCGAGAGAAATGCCAATGTCGGCCCCGGAAGACAGGGTAAGTTCTTTAAGTTCCCCTGGAGATTGTCTGGAGAGGGAACCGCTGTATGCAGCAAGCCAACCTTTACCGAGGTGTTTTTTTGCTGATTCAAAATCGCTTGAAGTCACTCCATCGAAATTCTCTTCAGAGTCACAGTAAATGTCGGAGACGCCCGACTGCTTAAGATGAATGATGAGATCGTTTATCAGCGTGGAGCCGCAAATCTCAGGAAAAGGAGGAGGTATTTCGTGGAAGATGAACCCCTTCACTGGTTAAACCTGGCATATCTGATAAGACCATTCCCTTTTCCGAAAATTCTTGCTGAGCGGTAAAGAAATTGCTGAAGACCGGCCCTGAAGTACAGGAACCTTGCCCAGCGTTCATAGAAAGGTCCTGTATCCACAGGTACCGGTTTGATGTGCCGTCTTATGGCTCCGTAATTACCGCTCTGTCTCCTGAAAGTGCTGAAGCCGCCTTTCTTCATAAAGGCTTCCATTGTATCCGGGTTAAAAAAATAAAGATGCGCGGGAACTGCATCCGGGGTTATTGTGCAGGGTCGCATTTTCTTAAGAAAGGCCTCAGCTCTTTCTTCCCAGTGTGTGAGTTCCCAGGGGCACTGTACCACAAGAACTCCTTCAGGCGAAAGGACTCTTCCAATCTCCCTCAGAGTTTCGAAAGGTCTGTGCAGATGTTCAAGTACATCAAGAAGCAGAACGACATCGAAGGAGTTATCACTGTAGCCCGCGTCTTCCAGTTTCCCGCAGAATACATCCAGCCCCAGCTCATCGGTCGCGTACCCGGCCGCAAGAGGACTGACTTCCTGCCCCCTTACACTCCACCGGCGTTTTCGGAGATGATCCAGAAGAAATCCGTGGGCGCAGCCAACCTCAAGGAGTCTTCCCTGATGTCTGAAAGGCTCAATGTCACGAGCTCTTCTATCAAACAGCTTTGTGAAAATTTTATTGTATTTATTGAAATTATCCACATAGCCGCCGTAACCGACATCCGCGTTTTCGTAGTACTCGCGATTGTACATTTTCTCAAGGGCTGATTCTACCGGGCGAGTTGACAGATAGATAAACCCGCAGTGTCTGCACCGGGCAACCGGCCAGCTTCTCTGAACGCTGAGAGTCTCAGGCTGATCCTGCCCGCACAGTCCGCATTTTACATTTTCCCGGGGAAAATCCGACCAGTCCATAATACTCCCGTCAACCCCTTGACGATTTGTCAAGCATTGACAAATCAATTATCTTAGCCGGAACTATTACCGACCCCTGCAATATATAGAGCGAAAGCACTTTGAAAACACGCGGGTAGCGAAAGGCGGATGAAATTTGGCCACCAGAAGAACAGAAGGGCGTTCCCTTGAACTTTATCTCAGAGAAATAGGTACTCGTGATACACTCACCTCCGAGGAGGAGGCGAATCTCGCTCTGCGAATCAGGGAGGGTGATCAGGAGGCTTTGAACGAACTCACAGAAGCAAATCTCAGATTCGTTGTTTCAATCGCAAAGCAGTACGCCAATCAAGGTGTTGCTCTGGAAGATCTTATAAATGAAGGCAATGTTGGTCTCATAAGAGCAGCCAAGGGCTTTGACGAAACCAAAGGATGCCGGTTTATCACCTATGCCGTCTGGTGGATCCGGCAGGCTATACTGCAGGCTCTCGCGGAACAGTCCAGAATTGTTCGTCTTCCATTGAATCGTGTCGGGGAACTGTACAAAATGGGCCGGGCCACACGAGAGCTGGGTCATTCTCTGGGCAGAGATCCATCCACCGTTGAAATAGCAGGTGAACTGGATGTTTCCCGGGAAGAAGTGGAAGGGATGATGTCAATACACAGCACCCACCTGTCTCTTGACAGTCCTGTTTATGAAGGAAGCGATAAAACATTCCAGGAGATGATAGCCGCTGAAGGAGGAGTAACTCCCAACGAAGCTGTTCTGGTTGATGCCCTGAAAACGAGCGTGGATGATATGCTGGGCATACTGGATCACCGTGAGCGAACCATTATTCAGCTTTTTTTCGGTATTCAGACCGACAGACGACATACCCTGGCTGAGATAGGTCGAACCATGGGAATCAGCCGCGAAAGAGTCAGACAGCTCAAGAACAGGGCCATCGCAAAACTCCATGAGTGCAGTGACAGTACAACACTGCTTCACTTTCTGAAATAGAGCGGGCAGCTCAATGTTGAAAGGTTCTCTCAACTGGGTTCCGGACAATCCGTCAAGCAAAAGAAGAAGTGTAATCATGTCACCGGCTAAAGTCGGCTGGTCTGCTCTGGCAACAGTGGGAGTTGTCTGCTTTTTCGTGGCACTGGGATTCAGCCTCGGCAAGGGTATTTCCGGGAACAGCCGGCTCAGCACTGATCAGGAATACTTAATTCTTCAGGGTGAACTCATTCAGCTCAGCAACAGGGTAGAGAATGTCCAGAATAGTCTGGAGGCGGTGGCTCAGCGCGAAGAACGAGCATTTATGGCCGCCGCTGATATGAATATAGATTTCTCGAGAATGATTGATCAATTTACTGCGGGCAACTCGGGAACCGACATATTCAGATATATTGATGATGTTGAGCTGAGAATCCTTCTCTGTGAACGGCTTGCTTATGCTGAACAGATTGCCTACGATTCTCTCGCGGTTCTTCTCGTGGAAAAGGCGGATCAACTCAGGCATACTCCTTCAATATGGCCGGTGAACGGGATTTTTGTCAGTGATTTCGGCGCCAGAATTGATCCCTTTACCGGTGCGGTGAGATTCCATAAGGGAATAGATATCTCAGCCAATACGGGAACATCAATTTATGCTCCGGCTGACGGAACAGTAACTTTCTGCGGGTGGGGCGGAGGCTGGGGGCTGAATCTGGTAATTAAGCACTCCGGTACCCTGTCCACCCGGTATGCCCATTGCTCGGCAATTGATGTTGCTGTAGGGCAGTCTGTTCAAAGGGGAGACCTGATTGCCAGAGTTGGTTCAACCGGAAGATCAGTGGGTCCTCATGTTCACTATGAGGTTCTCAGGAATGGTGTTCAGATTGATCCGGAAGAATTTATTATCAGAGCGGGGCCTGCCGAAGCCGCATTCTAAAGAATCCCCTTCTTTTCGGAGGCTGCATGAGTACCAGAAATCTGTGGAACAGGTATGCCAGGTATTTCAATGCGGAAGAGGGCATTGTTTTTCCGGCTGATCAGCCGGAGCTTGATTTATACGCGCAAATAAGAAAAGAACACACCGGCACCTGTCTTGAAATAGGCGCGGGATCGGGCAGGTTGGCTGGCTCTCTTCACGGGCACTCTGTTACCGTTGCTCTTGAGCCCAGTGATTCCATGCTCGCGGGCTGGAAGGCTTCAGACTGCGGACTGGCAGCAAGGGTACAGGGCACCGGCGAGAGAATGCCGTTCAGAACCGCTTCCTTCCCTTTAGTCTGCTTTCCCTACAATGGTCTTCAGTGTGTTCCCGAGGAAGAAATCAGGATTGGAATTATTGATGAGGCCTTCAGAGTTACAGCCCCCGGGGGAGTTTTTCTCCTTGAGGTGAGCCCGGTGTTTGCAAGAAGGGACTCAGAGCCGCTTACCGAGCGATATAACGCAAATATGCCTGACGGAACCCGTCTTGTTCTGAAAGAAAAAGTGGAACGCAGGCGGAATCCGGACTCAATCAAATACCACATGTTCTACACGACAACAGACAGAGGCAGCGAAACTACAGAGGTGATAACACTTGACCTTGCGGTAGCCAGCCGTTATCAGATGGTCACTCTTTTGAAAAATGCCGGGTTCCGCGACATAATTGAATGGGGTAATTACGACAGAAGCCCCTACGATGATGAATTATCACCCAGACTTCTTCTCCTGGCCGTAAAGGGGATATGAAATGCTCTTACTGCTTCTGGTTCTCGGGTTCATAACGACTTCTGAGGAGATTGTTGATCCAAGATTTCCTTCTGTTTCTCCTGATGGATCTGAAATGGTGTTCTGCTGGAGAGGTAAACTCTGGGAAGCCCCTGTATCCGGCGGCACACCAAGATGCCTTACGCCGGGTGAAGGGTACATCAGTCATCCGGCATACAGTGAAAACGGAGACAGGATTGCCTTTACAAGCAGCGCTACCGGCGGTGGCGATGTCTATGTCATGCCATCGGGGGGGGTGTTTCAAAAAGACTGACATACCACGGCGGAGAGGACAGAGTTCTTGGATGGGCAGGGGATGAGGTTTTGTTCAGCTCTTCCCGTGAGGGTGGTGACAACCGGGTATGGAAAATTTCCCCGGACGGAGGGACTCCTGCTCTGGAGCTGGCTGTTTCAGTCAAGAGCCTGATTTCCGTATCCGGTGGCTTTGTGATAGAGAGGGGATTCACTCCATGGTGGAGAAGGCACTACTCCGGAAGTGCTTCAAGCTCTCTCTGGCTGGTAGAAGAAGAGCAGTGCAGTCCCCTTGCTTTCCTCAATGCGGATCAGAGATGGCCACTGAAGGATTCCCGTGGAAATATCTTCTTCGTAATGGAGGATGAAACTGGTCAGGACCGGTTCTATGATACTCAGGGAAACCCTCTTTCTCCTCCGATTCGCGGGGGGATTACTTTCCCTGCAATAAGTGCGGACGGCTCCGTGGTTGTGTTTGAATCCGCCGGTAAACTGGTTCGTATGTCACTTCCTGATATGACTGCGGAAGACATTTATCTTCCTGCCGGTGTTGATCTTCCCTTTCCCATGGAAGAGCTTTCCTTTGCGGGAGTTTACACACCGGATTTCGCAGTGGCAGATGACGCGTCCTTTATGGTCATGGAGGCGGAGGGTGAGATATACGCCGCATCCATCACGGATGGCGAGCTTGACGACGCGGTGAGAATCACATCAACCGGCGCTCTTGAGAGTCGCCCCAGAATAAGCCCTGATGGCTCAATGGTTCTTTTTCAGAGAGAATCTGACGGGGAAATCAAGATTGTGCTGGGCGCGGTGGAGATCAGTGATGGTGACCCCATTCGTATTGACCTGGACGAGTTGAACACAGGTCAGAATGTCTCCAGGAATGCAGAGTGGGCACCGTATGGAGATTTTTCATTTCTGGACAGCGACGGATACCTTTATGTAATGGATGTTCTCGGTGGCAGATCAAGAAAAGTGTGTGATCTGAGTGGAATTCTGCACCATTCATGGTCTCCGGATTCCAGGTGGATTGCATTCAGTACAACTGTTGAAGCACACCGTGAAGATATTTTTATTGTTTCCGCCGACGGGGGCAATGCTGTCAATGTGAGCCGACATCCCAACGACGACTTTCAACCCCAGTGGCCCTCCGACGGAAGAAGACTTATCTGGGCCAGCCGAACTGATGACGGAGACTATTCCATAGTTCAGGCATGGTTCAATCCGGAAGACTGGGAAGCTGAGAGAGATATCAGGGATGAACTGCTGAATGATCCTCTGGAAGTGGTATCAGCCAATACGACTGACCTGTATTCGCGTACAGAGGAACTCTGCGAGGTGGAAGGCTACTACGATTTCTTTGGAATAACTCCGGATGGAAGGAAGATATATTTTCCTTCCACAGACATTTCCGGGAACAAGGATCTTTACTCTGTGGACTGGGACGGGGAAAATCTTACAAGGGAGAGCAGCGGAGATTATTCACCGACGAGAATTCAACCGACAGATACAGAAACAGCAGGTGCTGTTTACTACCTCAGTTACGGATCCTCTCTCAGGAATACAGACGGAGATCTGCTTTACTGGTCTGCTCCGTATTCTCGGTTCAGGGATGAGATGCAGCGGCAGAAATTTTATTCAGCCTGGAGACAGCTTAGAGACAGCTTCTACGACAATGACATGCATGGCGTGGACTGGGATGAAATGCGGGAAAAGTATGAGGAAAGAGCAGCGGCTGCCCTGATCAATCAGGAATTCAATGATGTTGTCAGAAGGATGCTCGGTGAACTTTCCGCGTCACATCTGGGGATTTACGGACCAGGGACATACACTCGTACTGCTTACACGGGAGAAACCGGAATTTTTCCGGATCACCAGTGGAACGGCGCAGGAGTCAGAGTAGACAGTCTGCTTCCCTTATCTCCCGGTCATCTTGCCGGGTTCCTTCAGGGAGACATTATCATGAAGATTAACGGTGAGCCTGTGGGATGGAGCCGTAATTTCTACGCGCCCCTGCGGAACACAGCCGACAGAGAGGTTGAATTCTATTTCATCCGGAACGGTACTCCTCTGCGCGTGAAGCTTACTCCTGTTTCAGAATGGGATCTATGGAATCTTGAGTATGATGAATGGCTTGCGGGGAACAGAAGAAGGGTTTCACAACTTTCCGGCAATCGGGTTGGATACCTCCACATTCCGTCAATGGATCTTCAGTCTGTGAAGAACTTCAGAAGGGATCTGTATGCTGAAGGCTACGGCAGGGAAGCCATGATTATTGATGTGAGGGGCAACGGAGGCGGATCCACCCATGACCAGATACTTGCCAGCCTTGCCAGAGAAGTTTACGCCGTCAGCCGTGACAGAAGAGGAACTGCCACAGTTGAACCTCTGGGAGTCTGGAAGAATCCGGTGGTTCTGCTGATTAACGAAACCTGCTACTCTGACGCGGAGATATTCCCTGCTGCCTGGAAAGAACTTGAACTGGGACCGATAGTGGGAAATACCACCTATGGTGCAGTTATCGGCACAGTTGATGTGGAACTCGCGGACGGAACCGGCTTCAGGCTTCCGGGGACGGGCTGGTACACCCTTTCCGGGGACAACCTTGAGAACAGCGGGGTAACGCCGGATATAACAGTTCTGGAAATGCCCGGTGACATGGGTATGGGAATTGATCGGCAGCTTGACGCCGCAATCCAGACTGCAACGGGTCTGATTTAGGGGGTACCCTTTCAACTGCGGGGGCTTTATTTTCCTGTGCCGGCGGGTGCCGGTTGTAGTTGTGGTTCATTTTTTTTACTTCAGGAGGAATACCGAATGAGGAGAACAGTAGTAACAATGCCCGGTGACGGAATCGGTGTACCGGTTCTGAAAGAGGCTTTGAGGGTATTGGATGCGGCTGGTTTTGAGGCGGACTATGTCCATGCCGATATTGGCTGGGAGTTCTGGAAGAAAGAGGGAAACCCTCTTCCTCAAAGAACGATTGATATCCTTGAGAAGCACAAGATAGCTCTTTTCGGCGCTATCACTTCCAAACCCAAGGACAAGGCCAACGAGGCTCTTGATCCCTCCCTTCGAGACAAGGGTCTGGTGTACTTCAGTCCCATTGTTTCCATGCGTCAGCACTTCAACCTGGACATCTGCACCCGTCCCTGCAAGGCATTTGCGGGTAACCCTCTTAACTTCATAAGAAGAGGCTCGGGAGACACTATTGAAGAGCCGCTTGTGGATGCTGTGATTTTCCGTCAGAACACAGAGGGTCTGTACGGCGGAGTTGAATGGACCAATCCTCCTGATGTTGTCTACAATGCGCTGAATACCCATGTAAAATTCTCGAAGAACTTTGGCGATGTGCCCAGGGAGGATCTTGCTGTTTCAACAAGGATTTTTTCACGGAAGGCCTGTCAGAGGATACTGAGAGCAGCCTTTGAGTACGCGAAGAAATTCGACTACAAAAGTGTTACCATCTGTGAAAAGCCCAATGTTATCCGCGAGACAAGCGGTATGATGAGGGAAGAGGGCAGAAAGATGGTTAAGGAATACGATGGTATCGATCTCTGGGAAACCAACATTGATGCTCAGATGATGTGGCTTACCAAGAATCCTGAAGATTACGGCGTGCTTGTCAGCGGCAACATGTTCGGTGACATTGTCAGCGATGGCTTCGCCGGCCTGACCGGCGGTCTTGGCTTTGCCTGCAGCGCAAATATCGGTGATGAGGTCGCGGTGTTTGAGCCGACTCACGGATCAGCCCCCAAGTATGCTGATTACGAAGTATCAATAGTCAATCCCATTGCGATGTTTCTCTCGGCCTGCATGATGCTTGACCACATAGGCGAGGTTGAGAAGGCCGCAAAGATACGGAAGGCAATTGAGACCGTAATCAGTGAGGGAAAAGTTCGAACCTACGATATGAAAAAGATGCGCGGAACCGCCGATGTGATTAATCACGGAGCTGCCAGTACCACCCAGATGACCGATGCTGTCATTGAAGCCATGGGCAGGTAAAGTAATGAAAGCAGCCATAGAAAAACTCTTTGAGGTTCAACTGAGGAAGATTTCTGATAATGATCTCAGGCAGAAGGTAGTGAGTGTATGGGTAACTGCCGCCGAAGAAGGTGGCTGGACCGTTGAGCAACTGTCACAAATACCGTTTACTCTTCTTACTGAAACACACGGTGTAAACCTCATTCAGCACACAATTGCTGTTACGGAGGGTGCTGTTGGTCTTGCCAATGCCATAGAGCACACTTACACGCCGCCTTTCAAGGTGAATATGGATCTGCTTGTTGCCGGCGGTCTTCTCCACGATGTGGGCAAGCTTCTTGAAATCGAGCATGTGGATGGTGAGCATCGGAAGAGCTACAGCGGCAAGTGCGCCAGACATCCCATCTCAGGTGCTATTCTTGCGGCAAAAGCCGGTCTTTCAGAAGAGTTAATCAACATCATAGGCTGCCATGCCAAAGAGGGTGAAGGCAGACCACAGAGGGTAGAGACCGTGCTTGTACATCAGGCCGATTTTGCCACCTTCAATCCCATGGTGATGTTGTCCAAGGGACTCTTAATTACCTGATACAAATTCCCGGGCAGTTTTTCGAAACTGCCCGGGAACCATTGACTCGGAAGGGGTTTGCCTTTAGAGTAAGGCGAACCCGATGATATATATATACACAGGAGGTAACAATGATCAGGGTATTTGGCATCCTAATAATTTTAGCTGTATCTGCTTATGCCGGTGCTGTTTACCGTGCGCCTCAACCGGTTGAAACCGCTGAGTTCATTGGAACAGACGATGGACCTGTAGTAGAATTCAACCTTACCGCGCTTGAGACAGTCGAGAGTTCAGTTGAAGGCTACGGCAGCGGTATAATTTTCAGGATTCCCGGCGGAGGTTACGGTGCCGAAGTTGGAACACCCGATGTTCCGTGCATCAGAAGAATGGTTCAGGTTCCCAATACAGGTGATATCTCCCTCGAGATTATCAGCTCCGAGACATCTGTTCTGGGTAATTACAATGTTCTTCCAATGCAGCCTTTCATGGACAGAAACGGCAACACCGTTCCCCTGAAAGTCAATGAGGAAGTTTACGGTACATCATCCGCCTATCCCGCAAGCCCTGTTGTGATTGAAAGGGTCTCCATCCTCCGGGACATCCGTGTCGCGTGGGTCAGATTCAATCCTGTATCAGTAA
>JAUVIS010000076.1 GCA_030592635.1 Candidatus Fermentibacteraceae bacterium
TTCCAACAAGATACTTCACCGGATCATATCCGAAAAGAGCCAGGTGGCCGGGTCCGCTGCCCGGGGTAATACCTCTGCCCACAGGCAACTGCTGCCCCAGTGCCCCTGCGACAGTGAGCCTGTCAAGATTGGGAGTTTCCGCTTTCTCCAGTGGAGTAAGCCCTCCGAACTCCGGAATAGGAATATCTCCCACGCCGTCCATCACAGCGAGAAGAATTTTCCCGCCATGTTCAAGAGAGAGTTGTGATGTTAAATCAGCAGACATCTAGACTCCTTCCCCATCGTATTCAATGGAATCACCATTTGTTATCTCTCCTGCGGGGAATGGTTTTTCACCTGCTTGAAGAAGCAGCTCTGTCACTTTTTCCGGTTGGGAAGTGACAATAAGAAACCCCGCGCCCAGATTGAATGCTCTGCGCATTTCCGTCTCTGGAATACTGCCGAGTTTCTTGATCAGCCTGAAAATCGGCGGGACATCCCAGCCGGGGGTAATCACGGCACCGCAGCCCTCCGGTAAAATTCGTATAAGGTTACCGGGAACACCACCACCTGTAATGTGCGCCATGCCGGTAACAAGTTCCCTGTCGAGAAGAGGTTTCATCTGATTCAGGTAACTGCGATGGATCTTAAGCAGAGCCTCGCCCACAGTATCCTCCCCGAGAATCTCGTGGTGATCCGATACGGTAAGGCCTGCCTTTTCAAATAAAACTGCACGGGCCAGAGAAAAGCCGTTTGTATGCAGCCCGCTTGAAGGAAGACCTATGATACTGTGTCCTGGAACAACAGCGGAGCCATCGATGATCCGGTTTCTGTCAACAGAGCCTACAATAGTTCCCGCGACATCATAATCTCCGGCATTGTAAAACCCCGGCATCTCCGCGGTCTCACCACCAAGGAGAGCGCATCCGTTCTCTGAGCATGCCTTCGCGAGGCCGGTGACAATCCGAGCGGCAACCGCTGCGTCAAGTCTGCCGCAGGCGATGTAATCCAGAAAGAAAAGAGGATAAGCCCCCTGCACGAGAATATCGTTTACACAGTGGTTCACAAGATCGCAGCCAACTGTGGAGTAATCGCCCGCCAGTGACGCAACCTTGAGCTTTGTGCCCACACCATCCATGCTGGCAACAAGAACAGGCTGAGTCATTCCGGGAAAATCGGCTTTGAACAGACCACCGAAGTGACCAAGCTCGGAAAGGACATTGTCATTGAAAGTTTTTTTGACTTCCTTCTTCATCAGATTCACAGCCCTGAGACCTTCGTCAATATCGACTCCGCTGTCTCTGTAGTCAATTCCGCTCATCCTTGAATCCTGTCAAGCTGATTTGTGGAAAGATAGAAGCTCAGCCTTTCATCAATATCAGTTTTACTTAAATTGCGCAGGGCATCAACACCAAAACCGCTGATAGCAAAACTTGCTGTGACCGAACCGAAACAGAGACCGCGGGTAATATTCTTGAAGGTAAGTTCGCCGCCCGTTCCCGCCAGAAATCCAAGCATTCCGGCAGCGAAACTGTCTCCGGCACCTGTTGGATCAATAACCTTCTCCACCGGGCAGGCGGGCAGCAGGAAAGGCTGGGGTCCTCCAAGAACCATTACGCCACTTGCACCAAGCTTGATAACCACAAATCTTGGACCCCGTTTCAGAATGTATCTGCCTGCTCTGAGCAGATCATTTGAGCCGGATATCTGCCTGGCCTCAGAAGCATTTACAAAGAGGAGATCAACCTTCTTGATTGCTTGAAGAACAGTGCTTTTCTTGTGCTCTATCCACAAATTCATGGTGTCCATTGCTATCCAGGTGGGATTCTCAACCTGATCGAGAACCTGCAGCTGAAGATCCGGGTCAATGTTGGCAAGAAACACATAGGGGGTTTTCCGGTAGTCATCAGGAAGAACCGGCTTAAAACTGGCGAAAACGCCAAGCTCTGTCCGGATTGTCCTGGCATCACCGAAATCAGGACCGTAAACTCCCTCCCACCTGAATGTGGGTCCTCTGCCTATGGTCAATCCTTTGATGTCCACATTTCTTTCCTGAAGAAATTGTCGTTCCCTGCTTGGAAAATCAGGTCCTACAACGCCGACTATGCGAACTCCGGCGAGTTGTCCCGCGGCAAGACCGAAGTAAACAGCGGAGCCTCCAAGAGTATCCTCTACTTTTCCGGCGGGAGTGGTAAGGGTATCAAGAGCTACTGAACCAACTACAAGAACAGACATGACTGTTCCTCTCTACATTTTTTCCGGAGCGCGAACTCCAAGAATTTTTAAAAGATCACTCAGTGTACTGCGAACGGCCATGCACAAAGTAAGCCTGGCAGCGGTTGTTCCATCGTCATCGGGATCAATAACCCTGTGATGCTGGTAAAAGCCGTGAAAGGCTCTGGCGACTTCAGCCAGAAGATCAGTTATGCGATGAGGTTCCAGCGCAGCGGCTGCCGCGGAAACTCTCAGTGGCATCGTCTCAAGAAGTCTCATCAGATCTCTTTCCCTTTCACCGGTAAGGAGGGAAAACAATCCTGCCGGATCACTCATGAGAAGAGCCTCCGGATCGGATACTTTTCTCAGTATTCCTGCGATTCTGGCGAAGGCGTATTGCACATAGAATACAGGATTTTCCTCGTTTTCCGCCCCGGCGGCTTCCAGATCGAAATCCATGTGAGCCTCGGCTCTTCTTGTAAGGAAAATGTACCGCACAACATCAGCGGAGCCCACTTCGTCAACAAGATCACGAAGGGTTACGAAATTGCCTGCTCTGGTGGACATCTTGATCTTTTCACCACCCCTGACCAGGGTAACAAACTGATGAAGAATTGTTCGGAGCCGACTGGAAACTTCATCTTTCCCGAGAAGCTCGCCCAGAGTTGTTTCCACATCCTTGCAGGTGTCTATGTGATCAGAGCCGAAAATATCCACCATCAGGTCGTATCCTCTTCGAAACTTGTTGAGATGGTATGCGATATCAGGCATTCTGTAGGTATATGTGCCATCCTCCCGCATAATCACTCTGTCATCGGGACGACCCATATCCGTCAGCTTCAACCATATCTTCCGGGGATCCTCATGATCTCTGTAAGTCAGTCCTTTTTCTCCCAGCAGATCAATGGCTTCCTCGACCGCGTCAGGAATCAGCTCACTCTCGGCAAAATATCTGTCAAATGTAATGCCGAGAAGCTTCAAGTCGTCACTGATCAGAACAAAAGCCCTCTTTGCGGCATATTCTCTGAACAAGTCCTTCTGATCAGGCCAGAGCAGTGAATCTCCCTTTTCCTCTCTGAGATCCGAAGCCCATGCCTTGATGTACCCGCCCTGATAGCCGCCCTCTGGAATTTCCATGGGATCGCCAAGAATATTGAGGTACCTTGCGGCAAGCGATTCCGCCAGCCTCTCCATCTGCCTGCCGGCATCGTTGAAGTAGTATTCCCTCTCTACCTTCCATCCAACCGCTTCGAGCAGTCTGGAAACAGCATCGCCCAGTACGGCCTGACGGCAGTGCCCCACAGTAAGCGGACCGGTTGGATTGGAGCTGACAAATTCCACAAGAGCTGTCTTCCCCTTACCCCCGGATGGTATGAACTGCCCTATCCCGCCGCTGGCAACAACAGCTGTAAACTCTGCCAGGTATTCTCCGGACAGGGTAATGTTTAAAAAACCGGGACCATCCACAGAGACCTTTTCAACCTGCGGAAACTCATTGCTTACGGCCTCTGCCATCACTGCGGCAATATCACGGGGAGACCTCTTCAGTTTTCCGGCAAGCGGCATTGCCGAACTGCATGCCAGATCACCGAAAGACAGGTTTCTGGAAGGTAGAACCTCAATTGAGGGGGCATCTGTCTGGAACTTCTCAGCCAGCGCCGCCGACATGGCGAAAGCCATATCGGTTCTAATCTGAAGGGGTGATTTCAAAGGTAAACTCCTCATCTGCTTCCAGTCCCGATTTGTCTTCAAAGTTCTTCACAGGAGCATCACTCCAGAGTGACTCTATATTGTAGTACTCTCTCACATCTGGAAGGAATATGTGAACCACCAGGTCGACGAAATCAAGCAGTATCCAGCCTCCCTCGTCGTAGCCTTCCTTGTGATGAAGTCTCCATCCCAGATTTCTGGCGGTTCTTTCAACATGATCCGCCATTGCTCTGTTCTGTACTCTGTTGTCAGCTGAAACCATCAGGAAAATGTCCATGGTAAGCGGAAACTCTGACATATCCATGGCCAGAACATTATATCCATGGCGCTGATGAACAGCATCAACTATCTGTTCAAGTACATCGGGGCTTTCTTTCTCTGTGCTCAAAAATTCCTCCGCTCTTGAACCCGTCTCCGGGTGTTAGTCTCTGTATGGTATGAAATCAGAGGGATCATCCCGATCCCTTCCAAGAATTATCGTTACATCCACCGGCGCGGTCTGCCCCGGCAGTGGAAGCATCATTACTACAGAAGAGTCTCCTATGCCTATCACACCGGCAACTTCCAGGGCAGCTGAAAAAGATGTATCATGGGAAATTATCACGGTAATGCTGTAATCCATCTCCTCGGCGTTCAGCGGCGGTCCCGGAGCATAAAAAGTAACATCTCCCCTCCGGGTCTCGAAGAAATTCTGGGCCCGCATGGCAAGATCCGAGACCCCCGCGCCGTTTCGAACCTCTATGCGAATTGTGTCCGGCGGTGGAATTGAATCATTAAGCTGAAACGCCGGCACCAGTGGCAGCAGAGTTTGTTCAGCCTGAAACCGGGAAGGCGAATACACCACAGCGAGGGTAATCAGACATCCGGCCGCGAGAGAAACAAGCACTGCGGGAAGCACTCTTCTGCTCTTCTTCTTTTTGCGTCTGTTTGAAGCCCTGCTCAATTAATTTCCTCCGAAGTAAGGTGAAAGCTGGTCATGGGCCCTCTCCAGAGACTGGGAAACAACTCTTATCGCACCAACTGTTGTCATAAAGTTGGTGTCACCGTTCCACCGGGGGAGCAGATGAAGATGAAGATGACCCGGTATTCCCGCTCCTCCGGCAGAGCCGATGTTCCATCCACCGTTCATTCCCTGACATTTCATCCCCTGTCTGAGCGCCCCTTCCGCCTGCACTGCAAGCTCCATCATCTCAGTTCTTTCTTCTTTCGCGAGAGAGGAAAGATCCCCCTCGTGGCGAAATGGAACGATCAGCAGGTGACCGTTGATGTATGGATACCTGTTAAGGATCACGAAAGTGTGTTCACCGCGGTACAGAATCAAATTCTCCCGGTCATTGGAAGGATCGCTTCTGCCAACATCGCAGAAAACGCACTCTTCCTTCCTGGCCTCTGGAGATGTTACATAATCGTATCTCCATGGTGCCCACAATCTTTCTGTCATTACTCTACTCCGAAAACTGAATATTCTTCAACAGTCTGTCCGGGCTCAATAACCACACCGTCAATAATTGATCCGTCGCCAATCACAGCTTCCGTCCCGATTATCGCGTCACCTGAGAGTCGGCAGTTGCGTCCTATCACAGCGCCTCTTCCTATGATGACAGAGTCTTCAATCCATACAGAATCGGGATCAGGAATAATAACTCCGTGCAGCAGATGAGATTCCACAACTCTTTTCTTCATCTCCGAGGTGCACCGGGCCAGCTGCACCGGATTATTTACACCGGCAACCTCCTGCCAGTAAGGGGTAAAGACGGACAGGGCCTTTCTGCCCATTTTACCAACAACGGCCACTGCATCGGTCAAGTAGAATTCGTTCTGAGCGTTTGTGTTACCGATTCCGGACAAAACTTCAGCGAGAACAGATCCATCGAATGCCATTATTCCGGTATTGATTATTCTGCATTCTCTTTCTTCGGAAGTGGCATCCTTCTCCTCAACTATCCTGTCAATTCTGCCGTCCCGATCCATAAGCACTCTTCCGTACCCGGTAACATCAGGAGGAGTGGTTGTCAGCACAGCAAGAGCTGCTTTGTTGTCTCTCCGCGCTCGAAGAAGCTCATCAACGGTTTCCTCCCTGAGCAGTGGAACATCTCCCATGAGAACAACCACTTCATCTGCGTTCTCAACCTGAGACAGGGCACAACTCACTGCATGAGCCGTTCCAAGCTGTTCTTCCTGAATCGCCCAGTTCCAGCCGTTCTTCTCGAGAAGAGGAATCAGTTTGTCTCTGCCATGACCAATCACCACAGTTATCCCGGTAACACCGGCAGCCTCAGCGGCACGAGCCGCTCTTTCAACCATGGGTAGAGCGAGAACAGGATGCAGCACCTTGGGAAGGTCCGATTTCATTCTTTTACCCATGCCCGCCGCAAGAATCACTGCTGCTGTAATCATACAAGCTCCCTGGGGTTGAGATTGGAGTCATCGGCAATGACCACGGCAGGTGCTGGAACAGGCTCCGTGGCAGTGTCCAGCCATGCGAACTGCAGGATGATTACCCTGTCTCCAACATCGCAAAGCCTTGCGGCAGCACCGTTAATGCAGATAATTCCACTTCCGCGCTCTCCTTCAAGAACATAGGTCTCAAACCGGTTTCCGGTATCAATATCCGCCACAAGAACCCTCTCGTTCTGCAAAAGCCCGACCTTGTCCATAAGATTTCTGTCAATGGTTATGGAACCCATGTAGTCAAGCTCTGCCTGAGTAACAACCATTCTGTGCAGTTTGGACTTAAGAAAACATCTATGCAATTCTATACCTCCGACTTAATCAGAATATTATCTATCAGTCTGGTCTTCCCGGCAAATACAGCAACCGCCAGAAGAACCCTGTCATCAATAGTTTCGACCCTGAGCATGGTGTCAGGATCAACTGTCTCAACATACTGCGCACGGAGCACCGATGCGTCCTTCAGGGTCATGAGAAATGCGTTCCTCAACACTTCGCAATCTCTCTCGCCCGCCCGGAAGAGGCTCAGGGCCGCCTCAAGTCCGCGGCTGATCAGAGATGACTGTTCCCGCTCCTCGGCAGAGAGATATCTGTTCCTGCTGCTCATTGCAAGGCCGTCAGGCTCTCGAACAATTGGCGCGGCCACAATCTCAATTCCCATTCTAAGATCGGATACCATTCGCCTGATCGCCGCCAGCTGCTGGGCGTCTTTCATTCCGAAAACCGCCAGATCCGGCCTGACAATCCCGAATAAAACCGCGCAGATTGTTGTCACTCCGTCAAAGTGTCCGGGTCTTACCGCTCCGCAAAGCCCCTGCGTTATCCCGGAAACAGCAACACCGGTGGAAAAACCCGCTGGATAAATCGCATCCGTCTGAGGAATAAATACCGCTGAAGCTCCGGCAGACTCCGCCGATGCACAGTCCTCTTCAAGAGTACTGGGATACTTATCAAGGTCTTCACCTGCGCCGAACTGGGTCGGATTTATAAAAATGCTCACAACAACCCGGTCTGAGGCAACTGCAGCCGTCTCTACCAGACTCAAATGACCTCTGTGAAAAGCTCCCATGGTAGGTACAAAACCCACAGTAAGCCCGTCTTCCCGCCACTCAGCACAGATATCTGATATCCTCTGCTCACTGTCAGTTACTATCAAATCAGCAATCCTCTGTTCGGTAAGGGATTATAACCCTGAATACCACCGGGGTGGGTCTCAACAGCTTCGATCAGCCCCTCAAAGGATTTCTCGTCGCTGAGGAAATCAACGAAATCCGTATTCACAACCAGAACAGGATACTGTCTGTCCCGTAAAAACCAGCTGTTGTAAGAATCGACAAGCTCCTCAAGCCATGCTCTGTCCATATCCCTTTCAAAGTCTCTTCCGAATCTATTAATCCTGTCAAGCAGAGCCCCTGTGGAAGCCTGCAGGTACACAACAAGATCAGGAGAGGGTACCCTGGGATCAAGCTGCTCCATCAGCCGCTGGTAGAGTGCCAGATCCTCGGGTTCCAGGCTGACTCTGGCGAATATCATTCCCCTGCCAAACAGAAAATCTGATATCAGATATCTGGTAAACAGATCCGGATGAACAAGCCTGGTCTGCTGAATATACCTTGCGAGCAGAAATGAGACCTGAGCCTGAAATCCATATTTCTTCCTGTTCCTGTAGAACAATTTAAGAAATGGATTCTCTCCGGTCTCTTCCAGGATTACCCTGCCCTCAAGCCTTGTCGCAAGCTTCCTGGCAAGGTTTGTTTTCCCTACCCCAACCGGACCTTCCACAACCAGATACTTTGCGCTTTTCAAGCTGGTTCCGCTCCCTGTCACAGTGAATACAAATCACCCCGGAATATAATAGAAGAGCCATCCTGCACCCGCTTTAGAAGTTCTGCCGGTGTTTCCCCAAGACCCGGAATGTTCACAGACCAGACATCGCACAGAGGGACAAGAACAAATCTGCGAAGAGCCATCCCCGGGTGAGGAAGGGTCAGTTCTTCAGATGAGATGCCGCCGTCAAGAAAAAGTACATCAACATCCAGCGTTCTGGCAGCGCCGTTCTTGTTCACTGGAGCGGAAAACTCACTCTCAATCGAACGGCACAGATACAAAAGCTCGAAATCGGTTCCCAGCCACATACCGCTCACTGCGGCATTAAGGAACTCTCCCCCTGAAACATTTCCCCACGGCGGAGTCTGATACACAGAAGAGACCTTGAATTCCGAGACCCTGAAGTCTTCCCGGAGAGTAACAGCACAAACCCGCATGTTACCTCGAACATCACCGAGATTACCCCCCAGACCAAGCGCGAACGATCTACTCTCCAATGGTAACTGTAGCCCTTTCCAGAGGTGGATCTACAGGAGGATAATCCTTGTGCACAGCGACAGTCCACCTGCCCGGCCAGTTATTCTCAAGAATAATCAGTGTATCGCGAGCAAGTTCTTCCATGTAAAGATAATCAGGTTCGAGTTTGCTCTTAAGTGAAGTACAAACCTGAGAATAATCCACAACGGGACGACCGCCTGCAAGAATTTCACCTGTCCACTTCAGGTCGATCTTAACCGTTCTGGGTTCAATCCGCTCAAAAGGCAATGCCCCAAGTCGCAGAGTAAGGGAGATACCCTCCAGAAACAATGTCCCTGTCAGTCTCCCGTTTTTTTCAACCATTTCAGAAGCCTTCCCTTGTGCAGCTCCATCTGCTCCAGTCTTCCCACTGCCTGATGAATTCTGGCTGATGGGATTGTCAGTGCAAAACGGATGTAGCCCTCTCCCCAGGTTCCGAAACCGCTTCCGGGGGTTATAACAATACCGGCGTGGTTGATCATCTTTCTGGAGAACACCATGGAGTCGGCCCCCCTTGGAAGCTTGACCCACACATAAAAAGTGCCGGGGGAATCAAACACATCCCAGTTGAGCCTCTTAAGCCCTTCCACAAGGATGTCTCTTCTTTCCCGGTATGTCTCAATCCTCTCATTGAAGCAGGTTTGAGGCATATCCATTGCAACTTCAGCCGCCTTCTGGATGGCTGTAAAAGGACCGGAGTCAATGTTTTCCCTGGCCCCCATGAATGTGTTTACCAGATTCGTTCCACCAGCGACAAACCCTATCCTCCAGCCTGTCATATTGAATGTTTTTGAAAGGCTGTGAAATTCAAGAACAACATCCTCCGCCCCCGGAACCTGAAGAAAACTCGCGGGCTTTTCTCCATCGAATCTGATGTGACTGTAGGAGTTGTCACTTACAAGAAGCAGGTTGTTCACCCTTGCGAATTCCACCATTTCCGTCATCTGCTCAAGGGTAACAACAGCTCCTGTAGGGTTGTTCGGATAGTTAAGGAACATAACTTTGCTTTCTCTGAGAACAGCAGGAGGAATCTTCTCAAAATCCGGCAGGAAGTTGTTTTCCCCCAGCAGCGGCAGATCTACCGGTATGGCATCTGCAAGAATGGCGGAAGCCCTGTAAACAGGATAACCGGGGTTGGGAATAAGCACCAGATCACCCCTGTTGCAGAACACCATAGGAATATGAGCTATGCCTTCCTTGGAGCCAATAACCGCGGCGGTTTCACATTCAACACCAAACTGGCCCTTCATCCACCCGACGCATGCTTCCCGAAAGGAGTCGCTTCCGGCTCCGTCGGGATACCTGTGGTTTGCCGGATCGGCCATCGCCTCCTGTCCAGCCTTCACAATAGCATCAGGGGTGGGCATGTCAGGGTCACCAATACCGAAATCTATTAGATCGAGTCCTCTTTTCCTGGCAACCTTTTTCTGTCTGTCAAGCTCTGCAAAGAGGTAGGGTGGGAGCTTACTGAGCCTTTCTGAAGCACTTATCAGGGGCTTTTTCTGCATGAAATCTCCTTTTTGATTTTGATAAGTGGAATATACAGCAAAAGAATTGCTCACTGACCCCCGTAGGGATACACAAGCGTAAACAGAGATGTTCATCATACAGACTTCGTATAAAACTCTATCCCGACTCTATTGATATGATCCAGAAGACTTTCATTTTTGATATGGCTGAGCAGAGCAATATCAATAGTGTAGGGCAAATATAAATCGTCGAGTTCGTTTTCGATTCTGTGCAGCAAAGAAA
>JAUVIS010000006.1 GCA_030592635.1 Candidatus Fermentibacteraceae bacterium
GAGGGTTCTGTTCCGCTTGCTCCCCAACTCTCGTCATATCGAAGAGTCTCCATAACAGTACCATTTTCGCTGTACAGGATTATTTCATCCGTAGAATTCCGGAGCCTTGTCCACTCTCCACTCCAGGGAATCAGCCGGATTTCCGTACCGTACGCGGCTTTGAAGGAAAGATCGTTCGCACAGACGACACCGTAAGAGTCCGGAGCAAGAAGATAATGCCCGAGAAATACCTGATTGTTCCCGTCGCTGAGCATCATACCTGCGATGTTTACCGCCTCGGTGGAGGCATTGTAAAGTTCGATCCACTCAAGGTGTTCATCAAGACCAAGAGTGCTTCCATCCGGATTATACATTACCTCGTTGATAACTACGGTTCCGGGAACCTGTGATAGAATAGCCGTCATAGTCAGTAGAAATACCATTGTCGCTCCGTTCGTTACACTAAAATTCTGATTGTCTCTTTACCCTATAGTCGAATTGCTTGTTTATGTTTCCTTCTTACGAGTAGAATACTTAGAATTATAAGAACTATTACTGCTGCCACGGGAACGGTTACCGCAAGTACTGATGTTGCAACAGCCGCACCGTCTTCCGCGGCAGACACCACTCCCGACGCCCCCAGAGGAGCCACCGCCGACCGCGCAGAGGCCGTTACTACCTGAACACCCGCGGCCACGCCGCCCCCGGCAACTGCCGCCAGGGCCCACCTGAAGACCGGAGAGAGGTCGCCGACCATTGATGCGGTAAGAACGGTGCCCGCAATTGCTGCGGCAGGGGTAGCTATAATGTCAAGAGCGTTGTTAACCACCGGAACAAAGTAAGCCACAATCTCAATCACTGTGGCAAGACCAAAGCCCAGAAGAGCAGGCCAGCTTCCAAGCCACTCAAACCCGGAAGCGGGATTAAGATGACCCGAATGCACCGCAATGCTCATAACAAGCATTGGAACAAACACACGAAATCCGCATGCGGCACTGAGCGAGACCCCAACAAGCACACCAAGAACCCATTCCATAAACTCTCCGGTAGGGGGGACGACGCTTCTGTCGCCCCCTCTCATTCATTGTTTTCTAAAGGGCTTTGCCTCTTCTGAAAGCTTCCAGGTTAACTTCAAGAGCCTTTGGCGGTACTCTTTCCTCAATGGCTTTGAACCAGTTATCCTCGGGAATCTCCGGAAGATGCCGAGATGCGGCGCCAAGAAGAATGATGTTCACCACTCTGATATTCCCAAGCTCTTTCGCAATGTCTATAACGGGAATCATCAGGTTGGGAATACCCATATCATCAATGATTTTCTCCACATCAGGATACACGGCAGAACCCGTGTTGACCGTCATGGGCTCTATTACAAGGTCACAGGTAATCATCTTCCCCTCTGGAGAAAGATAAGTGGCCCATCTGAGGCCTTCCATCTTTTCCAGGGAAAGCACCAGGTCGGCAGCTCCCTTTTCCACAAGAACGCTGTTCACCCTGTCTCCGAACCTAACATGGCTGGAAACCGATCCGCCCCTCTGGGCCATTCCGTGAACTTCACTCTTTTTTACATCGAAGCCGGAGAGCCATGCCGCGCTGCACAGAACCTCACTGGCCATGAGAATTCCCTGCCCGCCGGTTCCGCAGATTATGACATTCTTTACCTTGCTCATCAGATCACCCCCTCAAGATCTTTGGAGAGCGCGTCTTTGGGACACACCTGAACACAGAGGTTGCAGTTGGGCCAGCAGAGCATCTCATTAATTATCGGGATCTTTTTTTCTTCGTCCCAGCTGATAGCAGGACAGCCCAGCTTCACGCACAGTTTGCAGTGGACGCATTTCTCGAGGTCGTGCACCGCGACCGTTTTCCGTTTGGGTTTGTACTGCATGATACAGGGCCTTCTTGTGATAATCACACCAAGTTCATCCCTGTCGAACTCTTCCTGGAGTGCTCTCTTCATCTCGGGAAGGTCGTGTGGATCTACCACCCGCACATGCTTTACTCCGCAGGCAAGAACAAGTTTCTCCAGATCAAGCATCGGAGCGGGGGCGCCTCTGAGATTTTTACCTGTCGTCGGGTTCTCCTGACCGCCTGTCATGGCGGTTAGACTGTTGTCCATTATCATCACAGTACCGGTACTTCCGTTGTATACCATGTCTATAAGACCGGTTATTCCCGAGTGGACGAATGTGGATTCCCCGATAGCGGCGACCAGTTTGGGCATCTTCTCTCTGCCAACCGCCTTTTCAATGCCGGCCAGAACTCCTATTGAAGCACCCATGCAGACTACTGTTTCAAGAGCGTTGTACGGAGGCATAAGACCCAGAGTGTAACAGCCGATATCGCCGGTTGAGCTGGCTTTCATCTTTGAAAGAACATGGAAGGCTCCCCGGTGCGGACAGCCCGCGCAAAGTGTTGGAGGTCTTCCCGGAAGCGCAACCTCTTTGAATGTCACGGGCAGATTCTCTCCGTCCTTTATGCCTTTTCTCACAAGTTCCGGATTAAGCTCGCCCTCTACAGACATCAATTCGCTGCCTTTTCCGTCCACAAGAAGTCTGGATCTGATCCTCTCTTCCAGATAGGGCTCTCCCTCTTCCACAAACATCACATCATCAACCTGGTCTACAAATTCTTCGATAAGCTTCCATGGAAGAGGATTTGTCATTCCAAGCTTAAGAACACTGACCTCCGGATAAACATCCTTTACATACTGATAGCTGATACCGCTGGTTATGATGCCAATGGATCTGTCGCCCATTTCTATTCTGTTCAGCGGACTGTCATATGCCCACTCTTCAAGAACTCGAAGTCTTGCTTCAATCCTTGAGTGCATTTTTCTTGCATTGGCAGGAATGGGTACCCTTTTGGCAATATTCTTCGTGTAGCCTTTTACCGGGATTTCAACACGGGGGCCGACCTCCACTATGCTTTTGGAATGACATATCCTCGTTGTTACCCGGAGCATAACAGGAGTATCAAACTTCTCGCTGATCTCGTAAGCCATACCGGTAAAATCCTTAGCTTCCTGGCTGTCGGATGGTTCAAGAATTACCACCTTCGCCGCTCTGCCCATAAGTCTGTTGTCCTGCTCGTTCTGTGAAGAGTGTACACCCGGATCATCGGCACTGACAATTACTATTCCGCCTGTCGCTCCGATGTAGCTGAGGGTAAAAAACGGATCAGCAGCAACATTAAGACCAACATGCTTCATTGTTGAGAGAACTCTGGCCCCGCCAAAAGAAGCCCCCGCAACAACTTCCATTCCAACCTTTTCATTGGGTGCCCACTGAGCATCAATTTCAGGATATTCATCGCCAATGGCTTCCATTATCTCCGTGGAAGGTGTTCCCGGATATGAGCTGGCAAAGTGTACACCGTTTTCCCACGCGCCCCTTGCGATAGCTTCGTTTCCCGACAGAAACAGCTTCCCGGAATCAACTGCGTTGAGCTTCTTCCTCATCGTTCACCTTTCTTCCTTTTGCCGCTGTTATTTGTATTCTCTTTCTTCTTCAATTTTATCCATAACCCTCAAAACCCCCCGGACAAGAGCCTCAAGCTCCGCCTCGCCCGGAAAGACAAGAATCTTCCCAAGATAGGAAAGGTACTGAGTCAGAAGGTCTGTTACCCAGAAGTTATATGCCATGCCTCCCGTTATGACAACCGCATCCACTTCACCGCGAAGGGCAGAAGCCATTGCTCCGGCCTCTTTTGCCATCTGATAAACCATTGCCCGGAGTACAAGGTCAGCCTTTTCGTCACCGGCCTCAACTCTCTTTCTTATTCTGCCCACATGCTCTTCCTGAAGATAGGCGAACACGCCGCCCTTTTTGAGAAGCATTTTCTTCAGTTCCCCGGCGCTGTGCTTTCCACTGAAGCATAATTTCATAAGCCCGGTCATGGGAAGTCCGCCGGTTCTTGTTGAACTGAATGGTCCATCATCATTAGCGTTGTTGGTATCTATCATTTTGCCCCTGCGGAGAGCGTTGACGCTGACTCCGCTTCCAAGATGCATAACTACCATATTCAGCTTATTCATGGGCTTGCCCAGCTTTTCCGAGGCTTTGTAGGCGACCATTCTTATGTTCAGCGCATGACTGAGGCTTACTCTGGGAAGAAGAGGATGTCCGCTCAACCTGGCTTCATCTATCATCTCATCCACACATACGGGGTCAACGAAGTAAGCGGGAACAGAAGCTTTCTCCGCAATGGCCCAGGCAATAAGCGCACCGAGATTCGACGGGTGGTCGGCCTGCAGAGTTGAACCATCCTTGATATCGTCAAGCAGTTTTGTGTTTACCCTGTATGTCCCGCTGGCCAGAGGCTTGAATGTTCCCCCCCTGCCCACAACCGCCGAGAGATCCTCCAGCCTGCAGCCCTTCTCCTTTAGAACTCCCAAAACAATATCGCGCCTGAAATCCATCTGATCAAATGTTGTTTGAAAAGGCTCAAGATCGGAAGGGTCATGGTGAATGTTTTCTTCAAATATCAGTTCATCATTGGCGTAAAGACCTGCTTTGGTGGAAGTACCTCCTGGATTTATCGCCAGTATCAGTTTCCTCTCCATTATTTACTCCCTGCAATGACTGTACCAAGAGCCAGGCTGTTCAGCTTTGTGGAGGCGGTATCAGACCGGCTGAGCATTACAATGGGAGCTGCCGCGCCCGCGATAAGACCACCAACTTCCGCATTGGTCATGTACATGAAACCCTTGGCAAAAATATTGCCGCAGGCAATATCATGAGTGACCAGCACATTTGCCCTGCCTGCAACCGGTCCGGTCATCTTCTTGATGGCTGCGGCGTCCGGATCCATTGCTCCATCAACTGCCACGGGCCCGGCTACATCCATTCCCTCTATGCCTTCTTTTGCGATCTGTTCCCAGAGAACGGTTTCCGGCATCTTTTCACTGGCGACCTCAACTGCTGCCAGCAGAGCGACTCTTGCTCTGTCTGCCCCCAGTTTCAACATAATGTCTGCGGCATTGGAAGCAATCTGTTTTACTTCTTCCCTGTTGGGGCGGATGTTCATTCCCCCATCGGTAATGGCAACCAGCCGGTTCTGTTTCGGAGCGTGTACAACAGCCACATGGCTGAGAACTCTCCCCGTTCTTAAGCCTGCCTCTTTGTCAAGAACAGCCTTCAGCAGGATGGAAGTCTTTATAAGCCCCTTCATGAGGATGCCGGCTTTGCCGGAGCTGACAAGATTGACAGCCTTAAGAGCTGCTTCCGCCGGATCCTTACAATTGATAACCGTTATATCAGCGGGAAGTTCTCTTCCCAGCTCAGCAAGGGATTTCATTACTTCTTCCTCGGAGCCAACAATTATGCTTCCGGCAAGGCCGGAATCTGAAGCCTCAATAAGAGCTTCCAGTGAAGAAACATCGTGACCCATGGGAACTGCGACTGTGGCGCCCGCAAGAGCTCTGGCGGCCTTTCTTATCTCAGAAAAATTGGACAGCAATGAAAACCTCCGTTTTCTATGGGATTTACTCACAACAACTGATATGATACTATGGTTGAAAAGAGTTCTTTCAACCAGACCAGAGGAGGATAAGACTGAGACTTGCAGAGTTGTGGAAACAGGCTCAGGCTGTTCTTTTTGATTTTGACGGCGTGCTGGCAGACAGCGAGCCTTTCTATAGAAAATCATGGAACCTGGTTCTTGCGGACTACAATCACTCAATCCCGGAAAAGGAATACTGGAAGCACTGGGCTTTCTGCGGCGAGGGCCTTTCCGGTGAAATGAAAAGAACAGGGCTTCAGGTGAAAGACACAGAAGCAGCCCGGGCCCGGCAGAAAAGCCTGTATACACGCATCTGCGAGAATGGACAGGTTCCTCTTTTTCCTTTCGCTTCCGCTGTTCTTAAAATGGCAATTCCAAAAAAACATTGCGCAATAGCCTCCAACACCGATAGCAGCCTGATAATGACCATCGCGGGAAATTCCTTTGACTCTCTTCCTCCTGTTATCGGGAGAAACGGTCTCCGCCCGAAGCCCTTCCCTGACATCTTCCTGCGAGCGTCTGATTTTCTCTCTGTTGACCCGTCCAGGTGCCTTGTTTTTGAGGATGCATGGAAAGGGGTAAAAGCCGCGGAATCTGCCGGGATGCCTGCCGTACTCGTCCGTAACGGATACAACGCAGGTCTTCCCGCACCCGGGGCAGCCTGTGAGATTCAGGGACTTGAGGAATTGTATCTCTTCCTGAGGGGGTTGTAATGAGCGGTGATCTTGTTATGTACCACACCTTTGCCGTGCCCGCGTTCATGTTCGCGGCAGGTATTGCTCTTTCCTTTTTCGGAAGCCGTCTTGTTCCATTCGCTCTTGTTATCTGCGCGCTTGTCCTGGGCTTTCTGCACGGCGGTTCTTTCCTTTTACAATTCACAGATAACGCTGATGTTATACGATTTGGTCCGATCATACTGGCTGTTCTTCTCGCTGTTCTTGTCTCATTTCTGTACAGAATAGCATTTTTTCTTGCGGGGTTTTTCATTGGATTTTTTGCCTTATCCGCCCTTTTCCCCGATCTGGCCTTAATTTACACCGGTGCGCTTGCCCTTGCAGCCGGAGCCCTTGTTTATGTATCAAGGAATTTTGTATTCTCGGTACTTACAGCTCTTATGGGAGCTGGACTTACAGCAACGGGGGCTGTAAATCTTCTAGCCTGGGTTAATGTTTCTGCGGGCATTACTACATACTGGTCGATAGTTGTGATAATGTTTATTGCAGGAACTGTCTATCAAATAAAAAGAAGAAGGAGAGGGAAGTAATATTGTCTCAGCGACTAATGGATTACGGAATTGTACTGGCAGTGGTCCTTGTTCTCTCCGGACTTTTCCGGCTTTCCCGGTGGCTTCTGGGTATTTTCATTAAGACCCGGGAAAACAAAGGAAGCACATTCACTTCCGATCAGGCCCTTGTATGGGGAATGCGGTTTCTTCTCGGGGGCATGCTTCTTCTTCCTTTTGTAACCAGTATTCTTGCTTTCATTCAGAACCGGCAGCTTGTCGGCGGAATGACTCTTCACCTGGGGCTGACTGCCGTTTCGGTTGTTCTTTTCAGCTTCGCGGAAGACCTCTTCCGTGATTACAACAATTATCAGAACAGGAACTTGCAGCCCGTAGAGTGGCACACAAAGAAACTTATTCTTCCCCTTCTTCTCTTCTGGGTTACAGGATGCGTATTTCTCAGTCCCCTGTTCTACTCCGGACTAAGCATCCTGCTTGTAATCTTCTACAGACTCTGTCTTTACTTCAGAAAGACAACAGTGCTGCCGAGCAAAAACAGGAAGCGTCGTAATGGCTGAAAACAAAACCACCATACTGCATATTATCACAAAAATGGCCGTAGGCGGTGCTCAAATGAACACCCTCATCAGCTGCAGAGAGATAACCAGAATGGGCTACCCTTCCGCCGTCCTTACCGGTCCTGAAATTTCTCCGGAGGGTACTTTCAGTGATCTTTCGGAGAAATACGGTATCCCCGTCTTCACTGCCCCGCACCTGATTAGAAAGCTGTCTCCTTATCACGATTTCAGAGCGTTTTTCGAAATACGCGAGATCATTGATCGGAACAGGTTCTCAATTGTTCATACCCATGGATCCAAGGCCAAGTTTCTTGGCCGACTCGCTGCCGCACATACAAAAACACCAGTCAAGATTGTTCAGACTGTGCATGGATGGTCATTTTTTGACACTATGCCGCCCCTTCAAAAAGCTTTCTATTCCCTGCTTGAGCGGTTCGGTTACAAACTTGCCGACTCCAATATAGTTGTCAGCCCCCACGACATCCGGAAAGGTGTTAACTGGGGTATCGGTAAACCTGAAGATTATCAGCTCATAAGAAGCGGCGTGGAATTTGAGGAATTTTTTGCCCAGCGCGGTAACAGCCTTACAGCAAAAGAAAGACTGGGGATTCCTTCTGAAAACCCTGTAGTTGGGACTGTAATCAGGCTTGCTTCCCAGAAACACCCGGAAGCCATTGTTGATGTCGCCGAAAAGGTAAAAGTACTGTTCCCGGATGTTAAATTTGTAGTTGTAGGTGATGGACCCCTCGACAGCTATATGAAACAGTACATCCATGAAAAGAACTTGAATGACAATTTTATCATGCTGGGCAGCAGAAAAGATGTTGCTGAAATTCTCCCGGCTTTTGATGTCTTCCTTCTCACATCAAGAAGTGAAGGTCTGCCAAGGGCAATGCTCGAGGCTCTGGCTGTAAAGATTCCCGTGGTAGCGACTGATGTGGGAGGGATAGCTGAACTTATCAATGGACTGAAGAACGGTTTTCTCTGCAGCCACGGCGATATTGATTGTCTTGCAAAGGGTATCCAGAAACTGCTTGAGTCCCCAGAGTTACGAAACAAACTTCTTACGACAGTAGATCTGGATCTGGAACCTTTCTCTGCTGAAATTATGGTTCAACAACTCTTCCAGCTTTACACATTTCTTGTAAAAAACATGTAGCCGCACAGCTCTGCCGAAAGCTGAGCTGTGCGGTTTTTCTGTCTTATGGTGCTTCGATTGAACCTACCGGGCAGACTGCGGCACAGGCTCCACAGTCGATACAGGTAGCTGCGTCAATCACATAAGGTGTTCCCTCTTTGATACAGTCAACGGGACACTCTGCCTGACAGGCACCGCAACCGATGCAGGTATCATTGATCTTGTAAGCCATGAAAACCTCCGTTAATTAAATTTCATTTACAAGTCGGGTTACCCCGACCTCTTATTATACTAAGAATTCTATCAAGTTCGTCCAGTGAACTGTACCCTATCTCAAGCTTACCGGACCCTCCGGAATCCTTAAGCAAAACCCTTGTTCCCAGAATTCTCTGCAGTTCCGTTTCCAGCTGTTTTATTTCAGGAATTGCAGATACCATTTTCTTTTTTATGCTTTTCCTGTTTGTTGCTTTTCTTACAGCGTCTTCGAGAACCCTTACGCTATATCCTCTTGCAAGACAGAGCTTTGCAATCCTGACCATTGATTCTTCATCCGGCAGTCCAAGCAGAGTCCTGCCGTGTCCCATGGAAAGCTTACCGGATCTAACCATCAATTTTACAGATTCCGGCAGTTCAATCAGTCTCTGAAAGTTCGCCACGGCAGACCGGCTTATGCCTACCTGCTTCCCCAGCTCTTCCTGTGTTATGCTGAACTCAGAGCAAAAGCGGCTGAATGCCTCCGCTTTTTCCATTGGATTCAGATCCTGTCTCTGAATGTTTTCAACAAGAGCCAGCGCCATCATCTGCTGATCGTCTGCTTCCCTGATAAATGCGGGAACAACACCAAGGCCTGCCAGTATGGAAGCTCTGAGTCTTCTTTCTCCGGCAATCAGCTGGTACCTTTCTTCTTTTTTCCGCAGAACAAGCGGCTGAAGGATTCCCTGTTGTCTGATCGACTCGGCAAGAGAGGAAAGTTCTTCATCATCCCAGTCAATCCTTGGCTGAAACGGGTTTGGATCTATCGCGTCTACAGAAATGTCAGCAGGGCTGCCCCTTTCTGAAAGTTCTCCCTCTATGCTGGGAAGAAGAGATTCAAGCCCCCGCCCCAGAGCCTTTTTCCGTTTCACCTTGCCATCACCTCCCTGGCGAGACTCATGTAACTCTTTGCTCCACTGGAAAAGGCATCATAAAGAATCACCGGCTTCCCGAAACTGGGAGCCTCACCGAGACGCACATTTCTTGGAATACGGGTTCTGAAAAGAGTATCACCGAGATATTCGTCTGCCTCCTCCTCAACTTCCCTGCTGAGTTTCAACCTTTTGTCATACATTGTAAGAACTACACCGAAAATGGATAGAGTTTTGTTCCAGTGAGCCTTTACTCTTCTAATGGTTTCCGTAAGGTGTGACAGCCCCTCAAGGGCATAGTACTCACTCTGAACGGGAAGAATAACACCATCTGCCGCCACAAGAGCGTTAATGGTCAGAAGCCCCAGCGATGGAGGGCAATCAATAAGAACATAGTCATATCTTGAAAGATCCGACGAGGAAAGCGCCTGCGCAAGAAAAAATTCTCTTTCTTCCTGAGAAGCCAGTTCTATCTCCGTGCCGGCAAGATGTCTTGTGCCTCGAACAAGACAAAGACCTTCCACATCTGTCTTTACGGTACACTCTTCCAGTGTATGCTCTCCAGAAATATAGTTATGAATGCCTAGTTTATCAGCTTCGTCGTGACCGAGACCACTGGTTGCGTTAGCCTGCGGATCAAGATCTATCACTAGTACTTCTCTGTCATGGACTGCTATACTGGCCCCGAGATTGATAACTGTGGTTGTTTTTCCCACGCCACCCTTCTGGTTCGCCACGGCGAGAATTCTGGTCATTCGGTCACCTTTCAATTTGTTTCTTCGTCGATACAGGGGTGTCGATACTGCAGGATAAACCCCGTTCGGTCAAGCGGAGGAATTGGCAGTTCTTCAGATATTATTGCATTGGAACAGGTTTCTGTCTTTTCTGAAACCCTTGTAATCAGAGAGAATCCCTCCGGTGCCGAGGGAAGAATCAATTCCACCATTTCTGATGGTCTCTTAACCGCCCTGGAGGTAAACTGACTTCCTGACGGAAAAGGGCCGGCATCCTCTACCCTGCTGTTCAATATTCTGCACGAAACCCCGCAATGTCTTGCTGCTGTTTCCAGAAAGGCGCACCTTTTTCTTCTGGATTCAATCATGGTAACATTGTGGCCGCACAATGACAGAACCATGCCGGGAAAACCCGCTCCCGTTCCAACATCAAAAACATCAAGCCCGTCAAGGAATGGCATAAATGCTATCGACTCCAGAACATGTCTGATCCAGAGTCTCTCAATCTCCAGGGGACCCACAAGATTAGCCTTTTCGGCGCTCCCTTCCAGAAGATCAAGAAACTTTCCAATTTTCAAATACGATTCTTCGGAAAGACGGACACCCAGAAGAGAGCACTGTCCGCATGCTTCAGAAAATGACAGCGGAAGGTCATGTTTCACGTGAAACACTCTCTTTCATAAGATGAAGCACCAGGGCGTCAAGATCTGCCTGCCTGACTGCCGGAATAGACTCAGCTCCTGACAGCGTCTCGGGTCTTCTTTTGTTGAGAGCTTCTCTTGCCTCGATTGTTATGGTTTGTACTGCTTCATAATCTTTTATCGACGAAAGAGACACTTCCCCGTATCTCTTCCTGATTTCGTATCTGCCTTCCGCGCGCTTTACATAGCCTGCGTACTTTATATCAAGAACCACCGTGGTGAGTATTTCTCTTTCGCTAATCTCTTTCGTATCAAAACCAATCATTTCCCCAACATTTTCCGGTGAAACTTCCGGCCTTCGGCATATCTCTTCAAGAGATTTTCCCCTTATTCTCTTTTTTAAAATATCTTCTCTCAGTTTTTTGTGTATTTTGTTTCGCTTCCAGTATTCTTCCTTCTTTTCGCCCGACAGGGTTCCCATTCTGCAGGCAAGCGGGAATACTCTTCTGTCCGCGTTGTCCTGTCTTAGATTCAATCTGTTTTCCGACCTGCTTGAAAACAGCCTGTACGGTTCATCTGTTCCTTTTGTAACGAGATCGTCAACCATAACCCCCATGTAGCTGCTCATTCTTTCCGGTACTGTTTTCTTCATGCCAAGCAGTCTTCTTGCGGCATTGGCTCCCGCCAGCAATCCCGTTGCCGCGGCTTCTTCGTACCCGGATGTTCCCAGTATCTGTCCCGATACATACAGATTTTCAGTAGCTCTTAACTTCAGCGTTTCATCAAATTCACCCGTTTCAAAGCATGTGTACTCGACGGAGTATCCGTAAGCGCATATTTCCGCGTTTCTAAAACCGGGCAATGATCTGACAATTTTATCCTGTATCTCCTGCGGCATACTTGTGGAAAGACCATTCAAATACATTATTCTTGAAGATCTTCCCATGGGCTCCAAATGGATAGGGTGGCCCGTTCTTTCTGGAAATTTTGTGACTTTGTCTTCAAAGCTTGGGCAATACCGCGGCCCCTTTCCCTTTATTCTTCCCGAGTACAGGGGTGAATGAAACAGGCTTTCCTTAACTATTTTCTCAGTTTCTCCTGTTGTTCGTGTAAGCCAGCATATTTCTTTATTCTGTACTCCGCCCTTCGACGACCAGCTGAATCTGAAATCTACATCATGAGAAACCTGTTCCTCCAGCAGAGAACTGTCTATTGATTTTCTTATTACCCTTGGCGATGTTCCCGTCTTGAATCGTTTCACGTGAAACATTCTCTCTCTCAGGTCTTTTTCAAGGGATATTGCGGAGATGTCTCCCCTTCTGCCTCCTGGCCATGTGTTTCTACCCCTGTGCAGCATTCCTTTTAGAAAAGTTCCCGCAGCCAGAACGAAAGCATCTGCTTCTATCACCCTTCCATCGCTGAGAAGAACTCCTTCTATTCTGCTGCTGGGTCCCGTCAACTTCACGACGAGACCCTCAATAATTTGAACTCCTGCTTTATAAAGTTTTCTTGTTTGTGTCCTGCAGTATTCCTCGACATCTGACTGTACCCTTGGCCCCCATACGGCGGGTCCCTTCTTCATATTCAGCATCCTGAACTGCAACGCTGTTTCATCTGCTGATTCTGCCGCCATCCCTCCAATGCCATCAATCTCTCTAACCAGTGTACCCTTGGCGATTCCACCCATTGCCGGATTGCAGGACATCAGTGATATCTTTTCTATACTTGGCGTTATGAGAACAGTTCTGCACCCTACTGCAGCTGCTGCCGCCGCTGCCTCAACTCCTGCATGTCCCCCGCCTATAACCAGCACCTGATACTTTTTCTTCACTTTCCCACGCAGAACCTTTCAAGGGCTCTTTCTACTGCGTCTCCGCACCTCTCCGGCTTTTCTGCTTCCCTGAATATCTCGCTGACAATTTCCGCCGCAAGTGCCATATCCTGGTACTCTGACGCTTTTACGGCCTCTTTAAACAAATCTGCCATTCTCTCCAGTCTCCAGGACGGACTTTCCTTCTCCGGGGCTGTAATGAACTTAATTACTTCCTCAATTCCCTCTCCTGTATCTGAAGATACGGGCATCCACCCCGCCTTTGCCGATTTTTCCTGCTGATCCGCTTTTGAGCATACTTTTAATAATTCATGGTCTTCTGCCTGCACGCATATCTCTGAAACACACAGGGGGTCCATCCACACAATTCTGTCTCCGCTTTTCAGTGATCCCATAACAATTTCCAGAGCTTTCGAGTCCAGGCTTTCTCCTCCGCAACCCGCCGTATCGCATATTTCAACATTTCTTCCTGATAATGATACTGTTCTTACGGCACCGTCCCTTGTCGTTCCCGGTGTACTGGAAACAACAACGGTCTCTTCTCCCATCAGCTTATTGAACAATGTGGATTTCCCGGCATTAACAGGACCCATAAGAAATACTCTTGGAAGAATCTCTGCTCGTTTTACTTTGAGAACAAGGATCTCTGCTTTTTTCAGCAATCTCCTCATCAGCACCTTTACCTGTTCTTCCCCCGAAATTTCATGATCTTCGCTGAACTCAATCAGTCCTTCAATTTCACTTTTGAGTTCATTGAGTTCTTCTGATAAATCACTTTCTGCTTCGCTGCCGCCCTTGTACTTTTCTGAAAGCGTTAGAACATCAAGAGCCGTTAACCTGCCGTTTAGCCACGCTCTTCTTGTAAACTCACCCGGTACCGCAACTCTTGCTCCGCTATTTTCAAGCTCTTCCAGAATCCTTCTTGCCGTTCCCGGTGATCCGTGGCACATAAGATCAACCATTTCTTCACCGGTGTAGCTTTTACCCCTTGGCCACGAAATAGCAACGATGTAATCTATTCCCGCCAGGTCACCCACAGCCCGCTTTCTGCCCGTGAGTCTTCCCGGTTTTAGTCTCATCAACTTTTCCACTGTTTTTGAGGCTCCCCTCCCGGAGAGCCTCACCAGTGATATTGCCGATACCGCTTCTGGAGTAGCAAGAGCAACGATCAGTTCATTTTGCTTTTCCATCTGCCTGGTCCAATGTGAGCTTTTTCTTAATAAGTTCCTGATGAACAAGAGTCAGAATGTTGAATATCAACCAGTACAGCGTAAGCCCCGAGGCAAATCTCATGAAAAGGAATGTCATGAATATTGGCATCATATACATCATCATTTTCTGCTGCTGTGCCGCGGCTCCTGCGCTGCTTGATCCCGTAAGTTTCTGCTGAAGGAACATTATTACTCCGAGCAGCACCGCCATAAGACCAATTCCCTCAAGACCCAGAATTTTTGTCTGAAATTGAATGAGAATTTCAGGTCTTGACAGATCATTAATCCAGAAAACAAATTCCGCTCCCCTGAGTTCAACCATGTTTGCCAGAACTCGGTACATTGCGAAGAAGACAGGCATCTGAAGCAGCATCGGCAGACAACCGCCAATGGGATTTACCCCTTTTTCCTTGTAGAGTTTCTGCATTTCACTTTGTTGTTGCTTTGGATCTTTTGCATACTTCTTCTGAATTTCCTGCATCGCCGGCTGTATTTTTTGCATTTTCTGCATGGACACATAGCTTTTAGTTGTAAGGGGGGAAAGCAGTATTTTCAAAGCAAATGCAAGAATAATTATTCTCACTCCCCAGTTGCTTACAAATGATAAAGCTGTTGTAAGAAAGAAAAATATCAGTTTCCCAATCCATCTTATTATTGGCCAACCGAAATCAATCATGTCTGTTGTGGATCTACCCAGCTCTTTTAGCATATTAAATGCCTTTGGCCCTGCGTAGACTTTTATGCTGTTATCATCCAGCGCTACAAGGGGAGAACCTCCCTCTCCCGGGGCAATGTATCCGTCGGCCCTTTCCGTGGTTTCGGGCATAAGTATTATGGTAAAGAATTTGTTGCTGGAGGCAATCCATGCCACATTTCCTGTTGGCTCAAAGCCCTCTATTTTCTCTGAGTTCTCTTTCTTGTGTTTGTTTGTAAACCATGAAGCAGTAAAATATCCTTTTTCTGTTGCCTGTGTCTCCGTTACAGGTATTGCCCCGGGTTCTATCGTTGATGTAACATCCAGGTTTATCTTGTTGAGTGTAAAACCGTAAAAGCCCCTCACGAATGTATATGTCTTTGCTGATACTCCCGAGACAAAAGTTACCGCTGTTCCCTGCTCCGCGGCAAATACAGTATCAGGCCCACTGTACTCAAAATGCACCGGTGTTCCGTCCTGCTCCCTTGAAACCATCCATGACTTTTCTGCAAGATTCACCATTTGGCCAGTATTCTGGTCCGGATAATCCTCATACCCTTGAAGCAGCCATGATTCTACAGATCCTCCTGTTGTGGACAATCTTGCAACCACCAGATTTTCTCCGGATTCCTCTCCGGAGATAATTACTGTAACAGTTCTTTCCGTATAATCCTGGAGATTTTCTGTTGTCTGCGGTGGAACGGGATCCGCCTGCAAATCTGTTTCTTCCTCTTCTATTGCTAATGCAATCTGCCCGATCTGCTGCGGTGTCACCGTTTCGGCAACTGTCTGCTGACTACTGCTCTTTCCGGTAACGAACCAGCTTATTATTAAGACACCCAGCATAAGAACGGCCGCCAGAAACAGCCGTGATTGATCACTCATCTTTTTCTACCTCCGGTACGGGGTCATAACCCCCTGAATGCCAGGGGTGGCATCTAAGAATTCTCTTTACGGCGAATGCCGATCCTTTTACTGCTCCGTGCTTTTTCAAAGCTTCTTCTGCATAGGCGCTGCAAGTCGGAGTATAAATACAACTGGGCGGAATAAATGGTGATACGGCTTTTCTGTACAGCCTGACAAGTGCAATAATAAAATTGCTCATCCAAATTTCTTCCCGGCATGCTTTACAAGTTTCTCCATATCTTCTTTCATTTTCTTCCACTTGATTTCCTTAAGAAATACTGTCGGAAATATTACAGCATCAAATCCAGCATCTACCTTCTTTTCGACAGAATACTGTCTCAGTCTTCTCTTGAAGAGATTTCTTTCTACGGCATTTCCCGTCTTTGCCGAAACAGAAAACCCCAGGCGTATACGGCCCAGGGTATTCTTGTGATACCTTGCTCTCAAAACATCACCCTTAAAGCGATAACCCTGTCTTAATAGCTTTCTGAACTGCCAGCCAAATTTAATGCTCTTCAGACAGTTTTTTCTCAAGACTTAAGGTATAAGACGCTTGCGTCCCTTGCGTCTTCTCGCGTTGATTACTTTTCTTCCGCCCTTTGTTGCCATACGAGCTCTGAATCCATGGCGTCTCTTCCGTGATATATTGCTCGGCTGAAATGTTCTCTTCATAATGTTCCCCTGCACTCCGTTCAATGAACACTTTTTATGTATCCATTTGTCTTTCTACGATTTTACTCTGAATGCGGAAAGCTATCCAAACACAGCCCGTTTGTCAAGTTCTGTTGTGATGCTTTCTTCTCGGCCTTGCTTTCATTATACTTTTCCCTGCCATGCGGTTTTTTCTGTTTTCTTTTTTAATATATGATTCGGAGATTCTCTGATGCTTTTCGTACCTGAAGATGTTTTTGATCTTTGTCTTGACAGAGCGAAGAAACTCATGGGATCGGCAAAATACAATTCCTGGTTATCCAATGCTTCTTTTCATTCTTTCAGCGATGGCGTGTTTACTATCGGCCTTGACTCAAAGATAAGAGCAAACTTTGTTTCCCATAACTACAAAGATAATCTTGAAGAACTTCTTCGCGAGGCATCCGGTGATCCTGACATCTCTGTTGTTTTTACCCATTTACCGGAAACTCTTTCTTTAGGAAAAGTGTCCAACTCTTCCAGACATGAATTGTTTTCCAATTATCTTAAACCCGGCTATGTCTTTGACCGATTTATTCAGGGACCCAACAACAGGCTTGCTTTTGCTACCGCTTACTCCGTCGCCTGCGAGATGGGCCGTTCATCCTCAAACCCTCTTTTCATATACGGTGGTGTCGGCCTGGGTAAAACCCACCTTATTCAGGCAATTGCTCATCGCATCAAAACAAATCAACCGGATAAAACTTTCTGCTACATTTCCAGTGAAGAGTTTCTTACCATGTTTCTTCGCGCCATGATACCCAACAAGAACAATTTCATTGATATGGAAAAGTTTAAGGATAAATTCCGCAATTCTCACTACCTGATCATGGATGATGTTCAGTTTCTTTCTAATAAAGAAACCACACAAGATCTTTTCTTTCATCTTTTCAACGACCTCTACCTGCGAGGCAGGCAGATTATAGTTACTTCCGACAGACCTCCGCATGAACTTGAACCTTTGACTGAACGACTTATTTCCAGATTCCAGTCCGGTATGGTTGTAGACATCAAGCCTCCCATGCTCGAAACCCGTCTGGCTATCCTCAATCAAAAACTCAGCGATGAAAACATTAACCTTGACGGAGATGTTGTTTTTTACCTGGCAGAAACCGTAAAATCCAATGTGAGACAGCTTGAAGGTGCAGTTAATCTTTTGGCGGCCAACATCAGGATCCAGAATTTCGTTCCCACTATAGATAATGTTCGCTCTTTAATCACTGAATATCTGGGCTCTTCATCCCGGAGACTGAATCCTTCTTCAATTACTTCTGTCGTGGGTGAATTTTTTGGTGTAAATCCAAATACCCTCAAGGGCAAGAAAAGAAAAAGGGAAATTCTTATTCCAAGACAGGTATCCATGTTTCTTCTCAGGGATCTTACCAGTCTGTCCCTTGAAGAAATTGGTGATTACTTCGACAGAGATCATTCTACCGTACTTAACGCAATTAAAAGAGTTAATGCCATGATTTCTGAAGACCCCTTTTTCAATAGAAAAATCATTGATATAAAAGAGTCTCTTCTCGGATGATTTTTTTGTGCATTATTCCTTCATTTTTCCATCGTTTTTCAGATGTGTTGAAAACTTTTCCTTTACTGTTTTCTTTTCAACTTCTTTTCAACATGCCCACAGTCCTTTCACCAGATCGAAGGGTTACTTTTGCACCTTCTCTGCGGTATAATTACTATTACTGTTTTTGTGTTTTAAGATTTATTTATACTGACCTTGTGGAGGACTTCTCATGTTGAAATTTCTTGTTGATCACAAAACTCTCTTGAATGGTCTAAACACTGTTGCTTCTGCTCTTCCTCCCAAAACAAGTCTTCCTTCTCTTTCGAACATCCTTCTTGAAACCCAGGGGGACCAACTGAGACTTGCTGCAACCGATCTTGATACAACAGTTATTACTCTTATCCCCGCCACAATTTCCACACAGGGGGCCGTAGCTCTTCCAGGAAAGAAGTTTCTTGAGATTGTTCGAGAGCTGTCCGGTACCGATGTCAGTATCAGTACCAGTGGGTCAAGAACATCCATAAGTTGCGAAAACAGCTCATTTACTCTTCCCAGCAGCAGTAAAGACAGTTATCCGTCCCTTCCTTCTACCTCTTCTGAAAACGAAAGCGGCAGTGTAAGCCTCTCTCTTAATCTTGTTAAGGAAGCTATCAGGAGAACGATTTACTCTGTTGCCGGTGCCAGTGAAATAAGAGCCGCCTTTACCGGTTTATTCTGTAAATTGAATTCGGAATGCTTTGAGGTTGTAGCTACCGATGGTCACAGGCTGGCAAAAATCAAAATGACTTCGCTCAAGGGCAACTCTGATATTGAAGCTATTATTGCTCCAAAAGCTCTTAATCTTCTTCTTAAAATTACTTCGGATGAACCCTTTTATATATTTTCACAGGGTTCGCAAATCAGTTTTCATATCGGAGATACAAGGATTTACAGCAGGGTAATTGAGGGACCTTATCCCACTTACGAAAAAGTCATTCCTCTAAATAATACAGACATACTCAAAATAAACAGAGAATATTTGTTAAGTGCTCTCAAGAGAATGCGTATCATCGCCAATCCCGCAACCCACCAGATTATGTTCACCCTTGAACACGACAGAGTAATACTTCATGTGGAGAATACTGATGCCGGCGAGGCTAGAGAAGATGTCGAAGCATTCTACGATAAAGATCCACTTCAGATTGCTTTTAATGGCAATCTCATTGTGGATATTCTGCGCAATATGAACAGCGAGAATGTTCTCTTCAACCTGCATGATAACAGTACCGCCGTCATCATTACTGAAGAAGAACAGGATGCCGGCACAGATTACTTAACTCTTGTAATGCCTGTAAGACTTCCTGATCCTGTTTGATGTAAATGAAAAGTGTTCGTAGCCTGGTTGATAACTTACGATCTCACCTTGAATTAGATAAATATTCCTCCAGAAGCCGGGCACTTGAGTTCTGGAATGTTGCTGTTGGAGATAAAATATCCGGTATGTGTTCAGTAGAGGGGTTCTCTGAATCAACAGTAAATGTAAGAGCTTTTAATCCTGCCGTAGCCATGGAACTGCGATACAGAAGCAGTGAAATCATTCTGGCTTTGAATGAATTGGCGGGAACGGAACTCTTCCTCTTTTTGAGGATAACTCTTCGACCGACCCGCGAGAAAGAAAGGTAATATTTTGATCGACAAAGGAGCAACTGCGTACGGAGCAGAATCAATACAGATTCTCGAAGGTCTGGAAGCTGTCCGCAAAAGACCCTCTATGTATATAGGTTCTACATCATCCGCAGGTCTTCATCATCTGGTTTACGAGGTTGTGGATAACAGCGTTGATGAAGCCCAGGGTGGTTACTGCAATACTATTAATGTTGTGCTGGAAAAAGAAGGCGCAGTATCCGTACAAGACAACGGAAGGGGAATACCAACAGACCTGCATCCCCAAATGGAAGTGTCTGCCTTGCAGGTTGTTATGACCACTCTTCATGCCGGAGGAAAGTTCGACGATAGATCATACAAAGTATCCGGTGGTCTTCACGGCGTAGGAGTCAGCGTAGTAAACGCTCTTTCAAGCTTTCTCCATGTGGAGGTAAGAAAAAGTCACTCCATCTGTACACAGGACTACGTCAGGGGAATTCCAGAATTTCAGCTCAAGGAAGAGCCATTCAATAACAGTGAGACGGGTACCACTATCCGATTTATTCCGGATCCGGATATTTTCGAAACCACAGAATACAGTTTTGATATTCTTGCAAAAAGGCTTAGAGAACTGGCATTTCTTAACAGCGGACTTTGCATTTCTATTGCCGATGAAAGAACAGAAGATGGAAAGCACAGTGTCTTTCAGTATGACGGCGGTATAACATCCTTTGTAAGTTTTCTAAATGAAAACAAGCATCCCCTTCACAGCCCGCCGATTCAGTTTACAAAGGAAGGACAGCTTGAAGACGGTTCATTCATTCTTTCCGATGTGGCAATTCAATACAACTCAGGCTATCAGGAAGATGTGTTCAGTTTTGCAAACAACATAAACACCGTTGATGGCGGAACGCACATGACAGGTTTTCGTTCAGCTCTTACCAGATGCCTGAATGACTATTCCTCAAAAAACGGCATGTTCAAGAAAACGGGTCAGACTTTTTCCGGAAACGATGTGCGTGAAGGTCTTTCCGCTGTGATAAGTATCAAAATATCGAATCCGCAGTTTGAGGGCCAGACCAAGACAAGACTTGGTAACAGAGAAGTCAAAGGCGTTACCGAAACCATGGTCTATTCCGGTCTTGAACAGTTTTTTGAAGAAAATCCCGCGATTGCCAGAAAAATCATCCAGAAATGCATAGACACCAGCGCGGCGAGACAGGCAGCAAGAAAAGCCAGAGAGCTTACAAGAAGAAAAAGTGCTCTTGAAACGGCTTCGCTGCCGGGAAAGCTCGCTGATTGTACAGTGAGGAGCTCCGAAGAGGCTGAACTTTTCCTCGTCGAGGGAGATTCTGCGGGAGGTAGCGCGAAGCAGGGCAGGGACAGGTACTTTCAGGCGATTCTTCCCTTGCGGGGAAAGATACTGAACGTTGAAAAAGCACCACTTCACAAAATTTTGAACAACAATGAAATAAGAACCCTTGTTACCGCTACCGGTACAGGTATAGGAGAGGAAGACTTTGATATAGAAAAGCTTCGTTACGGGAAGATCATAATTATGACCGACGCAGATGTGGATGGTGCTCACATCAGAACCCTTCTCCTGACATTTTTCTTCCGGTACATGCCCAGACTGATCGCGGAGGGTCACATTTTTATAGCACAGCCACCGCTTTTCAGGTTGAAATGGGGAAAAAATGAACGCTATGCTTTTTCGGATAATGAACGGGATAAAATTATCAGTGAAGAAACCGGGTCTCAGAAAGTGTCAATTCAGCGCTACAAAGGACTTGGAGAAATGAATCCGGATCAGCTCTGGACAACAACAATGGATCCGGAAGAAAGGGTGCTGCTGGAGGTTAGAATGGATGATGCCGTTGAAGCAGATAGAATATTTTCCATTCTCATGGGCGATGAGGTTGAGCCTCGCAGACTTTTCATAGAGGAACATGCGGCGGAGGTGAAGAATCTTGACTACTGACACAAAAGATCGCCGGCAGAAGGAGAAAAAGCCTTTTATCCAGCTTGAAGATGAAATGAAAAATTCCTACATTGAGTACTCCATGAGTGTTCTTGTAGGAAGAGCCCTTCCCGATGTTCGTGATGGTCTCAAGCCGGTCCACAGAAGAATTCTGTACAGCATGTACGAACAGAAACTCACTCACCAGAGGCCATACAGAAAGTCGGCAACAGTGGTCGGTGATGTTCTCGGAAAGTATCACCCCCACGGAGACAGCTCCGTTTATGACGCGATGGTTAGAATGGCCCAGGATTTTTCCCTTAGACATCCACTGGTTCAGGGTCAGGGTAACTTTGGATCTGTTGATGGAGATCCAGCTGCGGCATACAGGTATACAGAGGCACGAATAGCTCGTATCGGTGAGGAAATGCTCTCCGACATTGATAAGGAAACAGTAGAGTTTGAGCCGAACTTCGATCAGAGGTTGAAGGAGCCTGTGGTTCTGCCTTCGGGGATCCCCAATCTGCTTGTTAATGGATCCTCCGGAATAGCAGTGGGAATGGCTACAAATATTCCACCGCATAATCTTCGAGAAATTGTTGACGCATGTATACTGCTCATCCAGAATCCGGATGTTTCCGATGACGAAATCATGACTGTTGTGCAAGCTCCCGACTTTCCCACGGGTGGTGTGGTCATGGGGCTTGGCGGAGTGAGAAACGCGTACAGATCCGGCAGGGGAAGAATAATAGTACGGAGCAAGGTGGGTTCTGAAGAAGTTAACGGAAGATCCTGCATAATTGTCTCCGAGCTGCCCTACATGGTAAACAAGGCCAGATTGATTAAATCCATTGCAGATCTGGTTAAAGACAAAAGAATTACCGGCATAGCTGACCTGCGCGATGAGTCAGACAGGGACGGTATGCGGATTGTCGTTGTACTCAAGCGGGATGCTGTTGAGGAAGTTGTTCTGAATCAACTGTTCAAACACACTGCGCTTGAAACAACATTCGGAGCAAACCTCATTGCTCTTGTTGATAAAATTCCCAGAAGGCTGAACCTTAGAGAAATGCTCACCTTCTTCATTGACCACAGACATACAGTTATACACAGACGCAGTCAGTTTGAATACAAAAGGGCAGAAGCCAGGGCGCATATTCTTCGCGGTCTGATTAAAGCACAGGACAACATTGATGAAGTAATCCGGATTATCAAGGCAGCCTCCAGTCAGGGAGAAGCAAAAGAAAACCTCATGGAAACTTTTGGCTTCTCGGAAAAACAGACACAGGCGATAATGGAAATGCGTCTTGGCAAGCTTACCGCGCTGGACAGAAAATCACTTGAAGAAGAGCTTGCAGCTCTCGATATACAGATCGCAAGACTGAAAGAGATACTGGAAAACAAGAACATCAGAATGGAAATTGTGATTGAAGAACTCCGAGAAGTCGCAGAGAAGTACGGAGAGGATAGAAAAACCGCAATTGTGCCCTGGACACCGGATGGAATAGACATGGAGGATATGATCCCTGATGATTCCATGGTTATAGTTGTTTCTCACAGAGGCTACATAAAGCGATTGCCTGTAGATACCTGGCGCAGTCAGTCCAGGGGCGGCAGAGGAAAAACGGGTGTTACAACAAGAGATGAAGATTTTCTTGAGCAGGTTTTTACTGCAACCAACCACGCCTTCATTCTTTTCTTTACAAATCTCGGCAGATGTCACTGGCTGAAAGTCTGGAAAATACCTGAGGCCGGAAGGAACAGCCGCGGAAAAGCAGTTATTAATCTTCTCCAGCTTCTGCCGGATGAGCGTCCGGTAGCCAGAGTGTGCGTGAAAGATTTCGCGGGAGATAGATTTATAGTCATGGTTACCAGCGATGGTCGAGTGAAGAAAAGTGCACTTGATATGTACAGTCATCCCAGAAAAAACGGTATCAAAGCGATAAAACTTGTGGAGGGCTCTGAACTTGTGCAGGCTGCAATGACTGACGGGAACTCCAGTGTTATTCTGGCAACATCTTTCGGGAAGGCGATTAAGTTTCCGGAAAAAGAGATGAGAGTTCAGGGCAGGGATACCATGGGCGTTTCCGGTATGAGGCTTAAGAAAAATGACAGAATTGTTGGTATGGTCACCGTCTCAAACGATGATGTTCTTATGTCAGTTACCGAGAACGGATACGGCAAGAAAACACCGGTTTCCGAATACAGAGAAACTCACCGTGGAGGTAGTGGTGTTATCAACATTGTTACCGATGAAAGAAATGGTCGTGTGGTCACAATTTCCGCACCTTCGCGCGGCGATGAGATTCTTCTGGTTACAGTGTCGGGAATGGTAATCAGATTCAAGGGCGATGATGTAAGATTGATAGGCAGAGCTACAAAGGGTGTTCGTCTCATGAACCTCCTTGAGAAGGATTTTGTTTCTGATGTCGCATTGCTTCCTGCAGAATTGCTGAATGATGAAGAGATGGAAACAGGGGAAGGAACCAACGGGGAAGAAAGCTGATGCCCTCACAGGAAGAGCTTAACAGGCGGATAAAAGCCTGGCTGAAAGTAAAGAAGTTTGATCGGATTTCCGCACCGCTGCCCTATGTGAAGGTGCCGGATTTTCCCGATCCGGGTTCAGTGTGGCCGAAGAAAGTGCCCAAACTTAAAGCTTCCGTGGAACGGCTGGGTATTTCATCAGTCATGGGATCATCTATTACGGCCCTGGCATCTTTGATTTCAGAAATGAAGAGGCCGGACGCTGAAAATCTTTACAATCAGATGTCCCGGCTTACAGCCCCGGTTGATTTTGATGAGAAGCTCGCGCACAGATGGTTTCTTGCCTGCCACAACCTCAGCACAAAGATGATGGCCCCTGCTGTTTACGGGTTTTTTAAATTGACGGAGCTTCACGAGTCAGAAGATTTCCACATGAATCTGGAGAATTCACTGGCATGCTGGTTCAAGATGCTGGCGGCAGCTCACAAAAACAACTGCTCAAAAGTGGAAATCCTCCTCAAGATAGCCGAGCATTTTCCAGACAGGTTTGCTTTTGTTTGCCTCAGGGTCGCGTCCGGAGGAGAGAAGGTTCTCTCCACCGTGGAGAACTTGCTTTTGTTATCTAAAACGACAGATATAAGCATAGAGGAATCTTCTTCTATCCTTGAATTTACCATAGAGACCGGATGGCTTCTGGATAAAAAGGACTATCACCAGATGTGGAAGCTGATCTCACAGAAGGGGAGCCTGATTCCGGGAAGACTGTGTGGTGGTCTCGTTCCAATGAGTTCAATTCGGTTTCTCGCTGGAATTTTCAGGGGAATAGAAGAAACCGGGGGGCTTGATGCACTTCTTGCGAAGGAAAGAACGCGTAAAGCCATGAGTCTTTTCAAATCCTCTTCGGTGAAGCAAATAGAGAAGAGTTTTTCTCTTTTTCCCGAGCTGGAACCTCTCCTGGATCGTCAAATTGAGCTGGATCTTGTAGTTGAGGCTATATCCCACAAAATCACAGAAAAGGATCAGTCGGAAACCGGCCGTTCCATTCCCGTTTTTCTTACAGGCATTTCCGGTGGTGTTTCCCTGGCAGAAATGCTTAGCTTTTTCCGGGTAAACGGCGAAGAGATAAGCGGAGAAGTGGTGAAATTTCTGACGGAGCTTGTTCTTGGAACCAGCGGGAAGAACAGACTGTCTCCATCGAATATCATACGATTTTCCGGTATTGTTTCCAGGGTAATTCCCGTCAGCACATTACCGGACAGAGCGGCTTTGAAGGCTTTTCACAGAGCCCTGACGAAAATGGACGATTCCACGGCACAGTGGGCAATCATTCAACTTGAAGAGGCCGCTTTTCAGAATGACGCATCTCTTTCCAGCGTCCTGGCGGCAAGTTCTTTGTTGCTGAGAGCATCGGATGAAAATAATAGAAAGGAATATCTTTCGCGTATCAAAATAACAGGTAGACTGCTTGATGCTCTTTCTCCTATTGATTGCAAGAAAGCCCTTTCCGGTATTGTGCCACCGTGGGTTGAAACTCTGCTTTCCTTCAGCCTGGAAGCGGAGGAGACGGTAATTGAATTTATTAATAAAGTTAACGACGCGGGCAATAGAAATCGTTACCTCGAAAATGTGGTAACAAGAATACTTGGTGAAGTTTGTCCGGAGGATCCCGTTTTCGAAGATTGTCTTGCTTTCGCCGTACGCGGATATAATTCCTCCGGGTTAATTGCCAAGCTCAGAGAGACAGAGCGCAAGGTGTTTCAGAAGGTTCTCCGGGCCGTAGGAAGAATTGCAATGGTTGACAGCTTGATGGTGGATCTTCTGGCTATTCCCGGATTTGAGGGAGACAAGACAGAACAGCTGATATCAGGGATTCGTTCAATATGCAACAGATTCAGCAGGCTTGCCGTATGGGAAGAGGGGGGCGACACCCTGTTCGCGGACTTTATTGTAGAAGGAGTCAGCAACATTCTCAGAGCTTTTGTTGACAATCCCCGTGCTCTTGAATCAATTGACGGAGAGACCATAGAAAAGCTTCTTGTTAAACTGATGCCGGATGGATCAAACTCAGTCAGCTCTTCAGGAATAGTGAATCCGGGGGGAACAGCTCAAACATTTTTCGGATTCATTCTACCGTCCTCTATTTATCTGTTCAGCAGAGAAACCGAGACTCTTCAGGATTTTCTCTTTGAGATAGCGGATGAATTTTCCAGAAGCGTGGGAGGAATGGCCGCCGGTGAGGATTTTGCCAGATATCTTGTAAGCAGACTTGAAATAGAGATCATACAGGATCGCGTTGCCGTTCTCGGAGCATGGCTTTCCCAGAAAAAGCCACCCCCGCTGAGCATTTCCGAAAAATGGTCCAACCGCAGGCGGGTAGAGTGGAATGGCCTGAAAATAAGGGAAGATACCACCAGAATGAAACTTTACAGCGCAGTATCTGCCCTTGCCGGTTCTTCTGGAAGTTGCGTCAGAGAAACGATTTTGAACATCGCCGGATACCTTTCGAAACAGATTGAAAGAGCGGGGATTCCTGGAGCAACTGGGTTGTCTCTCGGCTGGAACAGAACAATGATGAATCAGCTTCTTTCGCAGTCGGGAGGAGTTTCATTAATTGATTTGCTCAAAGAGGAGACAGCAGAAGAGAAGAATCCAGAGCTACTCTTATATCTGGAATCCATGGATGGTTTCATGGAACAGGATATTTACCATGCCTGGAGACAGGCGGCGCTATCGCCTCTGTTGAACTGTGCGATTGAAATAGTTCTTGTTTCAGGGGACTCTCCGGAAATTGCGGCGGAAATGGCAGAGGAAGCCACAAATGCCCTTGAGTTTCTGGGTTACAACAGCGCTAACAGTTTTCTTTCAACCTTGCAGGAAAGCCTTCGGCATGCAACCGGCCCCGAGAACGGCACTGTTCTTATGGAGAAAAACTTTCTCCTTCCTCTCTGGAAGAGAAATTCAGCGGAAAGGCTGGATCTTCTCGTGCTGGGAATGAAGAACAGCAGACTTTTGACAAGCATTCTGCTTGAGCGACTTTCCCTTGAAGAACCCGTTGAAAGAAAAGTCAGATTTATGCGCAATTACGCGACTTTTTTCATCACTGTTGAAAAAGCCATCCTTGAGATTCAATCTGATTTCGAAAAATCGCAGATTGCCGATGGACTTATGGACTCCTGGATTTTCAGCGGCACAGGGGTCTGCAAGAAAAAGTCTGTTTCTGAGATGTCGGAAACGGCTGAACTGGTACAGGACATTTTCAGAAGAGTCAAGTATGGCAGCGGCATAGTCAGCGCCAGTGAGGCAGGAGAAATCAGCGCAGACATGCGGCGTAAATACAGGGATAACGCGGATTCGGTAGCGATTATCCTCAGGTGGACCGTGGATCCCGCCCGAGAGGGACTTCTCCAGCTTCTTGAAGAAAGTCAACTTCTTCTTCAGGCGGCGGGAACCGATGCGGAACTCATGAAACTTCTTGATATTCATGGAATCAGAGAAGGATTTTTACAGGATGCCAAACCCTATTCAGAAAAACCGGAAGCTTTAAAAAAGTATCTTAAAGCACTGCCGGTAACGACTTAAAAGAAGCGAGATGAAAAAAATACTGGTTCTTTCTACGGGAGGAACAATAGAAATGTTGCGGAACAACAGTGGCCTGACCATCGATTCTGCTTCGGCTGTGGATGTAAGCAGCATCAAGGCATTACCGGAGACGAATATTTCAATTAGAAAATATCTCAGCCTGCCAAGTCCTCACATAACGCCGGAAATAATGGCTGACATAGCAAAAGAGTTGAGAAGACTGGAGATCTCCGGAGAGTTTGACGGCGTGGTTGTTACTCATGGAACAGATACTCTTGAGGAAACAGCATTCATGGCGGATATACATCTTGAGGGAACTCTGCCTGTGGTTTTCACCGCGGCAATGCGGAGCAGCAGCGAACTGGGTGTTGACGGACCGCGCAACATCAGAAGTGCCGTGAGGGTTGCCTGCACAGAAGCAAGAAACCCCGGAGTAACTGTAGTTTTAAACGATGAAATACATGCAGCAGGCAGGGTTACAAAAACCTGCACCTCAAATATCAGCAGTTTTGACTCTCCCGGCTACGGACCACTGGGCTTTGTTGACGATGACCGTGTTATCTACCATCGTCTTCCAGTCTGGAGGATGAACCTGCCGCGGGGGCCTCTTGTTCTTGAAACGCGTGTGGGTCTGGTTCGAACAGCTGCGGGGTTTGGCCACGATGTCATTGATTTCCTTACGGAATCAGGCTACAGGGGAATCGTCGTGGAGGCTTTCGGCAGGGGCAATGTACACCCGGACACGGCGGATGCCATTGGGAGAGCGGTAACTTCCGGGGTGCTGGTCATTATTACCAGCAGGTGTCACGAAGGGCGGGTGCTTGGCATCTACTCCTATCCCGGGGGCGGAGTTGATCTGAAAAAAAGGGGAATACTGTCTGCGGGAGATATGGCAGGAAACAAAATCAGATTGTTTCTCATGGCCTGCATTGGCGGTGGATTGGAAAAGGAGCAGATTCGAAAGAGTCTTTCAAGTTTGTAGTTTTCCAGAGTAATTATGTGGTTTGACCCCGCGGAAGTTCGGTTTTAGATTAGCGGTGTATAATGGGCTGAACCGGGAGATATTGTGGCTTATAGAGATAAAAGCTTTACTGTTAACATAATACCGCACGATGCTACTCGCAGTCGAAGAGAATGGACAATATCCGGCAGGAAGCAGGTAGTTTTTCGTTTTCTGATGGCGTTGTTTGTGCTTGCGGTGCTTGGTTCTGCTGTGGTTCTTTCCGCGGGAACGGCAGAATTTACGAGAACAGCGGCCCTCAGGGAGAAGAACAGTTTGCTTGCTGATTCTCTTGCGATGGCCAGGGAGTTGAATCGCAGACTGGACAGTGTAGAATTGGAATTACAGGAAATACGGAATACGCGATCGGTTATTGAAAATCTGGCAACAGCCGGAGTTTCTGAGGAAAACAACGAGTAGAAGAGGGAAGTGTTATGTCTAGAGATGATTCGTATAGTGCTATTAATTCAACAATTGGCGGAGGCAGTACTGTCAACGGAACTCTCAACATAAAGGGCGGGCTGAGAATTGACGGATATGTTGAGGGAGAAGTAAATGTGGCCGGTACACTGACGGTGGGCCACGAAGGCAGAATAAAGGGCAATGTTTCCGTTACCCATGCAATTATTGGCGGCACAATAAACGGCACGATAAAAGCAGAAAAACAGCTTGAACTCCAGAACGGTTCCCGGATTGAAGGAGATATCGTAACAAAATCCCTTACCATTGAGGAGGGAGTTTTCTTTGAGGGGCACTGCAGCATGAGTGGAGCGGAAGCTAAGCCTAAGCGGTAGCTACAAACCAAGATCAAGACAAATGTTGAAAACCTCGATTTTTTGTGGAAAATCGTTGAACTCGAAGAGCAATAAGCTTTTAGGGACTGGACTTCGAGTGATTTCTGGAATGATTTCCACAACTTGCACAGCACTCGCAGGTTCTTTCCCGAGCTGCTGTTTACGCGAGAAGGATGGTGAACTTAGTGAGTGACAGACTGAACTCCCTTCTTTCCTCGGAAGAGAATGCTCGGGAACTGATAGAGGAGGCTACAAGAGAGGCTCGGAAAATCAGAACAGGCATTCCGGCGAAGGTTTCCGGAATAGAGAAAGAGTACAATTCTGAGCTTCAGAAGTATGAGGAAAAGGGTATGGAGAAGGTTCACGAGGAACTTGCGGGTCTCAAAGAAAAGCAGAGAGTTGTTCTTGAAAAAGGAAAGACGGCTCTTGAAACAAGATCCGGAGAACTGGCCCCCAGGGCACTCGAGCTGATCCATTCAGCCATTGAAGGCGAGAAGGGATAATGGCAAGAGATTGCGTAGTAAAGGCTGAAATCCTTTGTCATTCCACGAGAAAGAAAGATGTTCTTGCCGTTTTGGAGAAGACAGGAAGCGTTGATCTTATAGATATGTCAGCCCTTGAGGACGCTCCCTTTTCCCGTGTTGAAGAGATTGACCGTTCATTCCTTCACTCGCTCTCTGTGTCACTGGAAAAGATTATTCCCTTTCTTCAGGACAGAAGTTCCTTAAAAAAGCGGGCGGCAATTCCAGCAGTGACCGTGGAAGAACTGTCCAGCATGCTTCAAAATGGTGAAATAGAGAAAATCGCGCAGAAAGCGGCTTCAATTTCTGATGAGCTGATAAATCTTAATTCCAGAGCCGAAGAAGTTCAGCGCAAGATCGATTTAGTTCAGGAGTGGACAGATTTTCCTCTGAGGTTTGATCAAGTTGGAGAGAGCGGAGTATTTACCATCAGGGCTGGTCAAGTGTCATCCAGAGAGGGATTTTTTCCTGTAGAGAAAATAGAGCAGGAAATGGACATGTTTCATGTGGAGAAGCTCTCTGATGAAAAGGCCGTGGTTATATGGCACAACAGCTGTAACTCCGAAATAGTTACCCGTTTGACAGAGGCCGGTTTTGTAACTGCTGATTTTGCCGGCTATTCTTTGACTCCGTCAGAGGAACTGAGAAAACTTAACTCAACTCTCAGTGTTATTCGGAGCAGAACAGACGAGCTTTCCTCAAAGGCTGACCGTATGGTGCAGAAGCTTCCGGAACTGAAAATCCTCTCCGATGCAGTGGGGCTTCAGGCCCTCCGCGAGGAAGCTGCAGCATCAGGAAGGACAAGCGCGTCAACTCTGTTACTGCACTTGTGGATAAGGGAAGAAGATGTTTTCCAACTGAGAACCAACCTGGAAAAGCTGGGTGAAGTTGATGTCTCTCTGGTAAAACTTGATAAGGATGAAGTTCCACCTGTTTTTCTTTCAGAGGGCGAATCGGTGGATCCATATCTGATGCTGACAGATATGTATGGAAGGCCTGAGGGTGCTGATCCCGACCCCACTCCCCTTATGGCTCCCTTTTACGCCGTCTTTTTTGGAGTCTGCATAGGAGATGCGGGATACGGGCTGGCTCTCGCGGCCGGTTCAGCCATTGGATGGTACCTCACAAAGAAAAAGCAGGGCAACACAAGACTTTTCAGACTGATTTTCCAGGGAGGGCTCGCCAGTATTGTCTGGGGATTTCTTCTTGGCGGCTGGTTTGGAATACCGTTTGATACCCTTCCCCGGATCCTGCAGGATGCAGCGATGCCGTTGAATAAACTTGTTCCCAATTACACGCGGGGGGTCTCTGATGGTTTTGCTCTTTCCCAGCAGTTCCTTTACCTGACCCTCGGGTTCGGGCTGGTGCAGCTTGCCTGGGGAATAATCGTGAACTTGAAGAAGCGCCTCAGAGCCGGAGAAGGAATCTCTGCTGTGGTGGATCAGACCGGGTGGATGCTTGCTCTTCTGGGGCTGTTTCCGTGGCTCTTCAATCACTATCTGCTGGATGAAGCTCTCTATCCCGTCCCGGGAATTGGAGACACCATTTTCCTGACCATGCTTGCGGTCGGAACGGTATTTATCTTCATAATGGGCGGGCGCGAGGCTGAAGGCATTGGAGGAAAGGCAGGGCTGGGAGCCTATGCATGTTACGGAATTGTGAACCTCCTGGGTGATGTCCTCAGCTACTCAAGACTGTTTGCTCTTGGCCTTTCCAGCGCAATAATAGCATCTGTGATCAATCAGATAGCCGCTATGCTCAAGGACATTCCTGTTATTGGAATAGTGCTTACCGTACTGGTTCTTGTCGCAGGTCACCTGTTCAATCTGGCGATGGCCGCGCTGAGCGGCTTCATTCACACAGCACGACTGCAGTTTGTTGAGTTCTTCAGTAAGTTCTACGACGGAACGGGAGTATCATTCAAGGCTTTTCGCTACGAACCCAGATATATTAGAATTAAAAGATAGTTATAGAGACAGCAATAAACACAAGGAGGAAATGAATTGAACTACTTAGTTGCATATCTGGGCGTTGCCCTTGCCTGTGCCCTTGCGGGAATCGGAAGTGCAGTAGGGGTAGGTATTGCCGCACAGGCAAGCACAGGCGTGATGAGCGTTGATCCGAAAAAATTCGGGAAACTTCTTCTTCTTTCGGCTCTTCCGGGAACCCAGGGCATCTACGGATTCGTTATTGCTTTCCTTCTTATACAGAAGATAGCTTTATTTACAGGCGACAACCCTCTTACCATGGTTGTTGGCTGGAAGATCTTCGCAGCGGGTCTGCCCATCGCCCTTGCGGGTCTTATGTCAGGAATTCACCAGGGAAAAGTTTGCGCCGGAGGGGCAATGATGACAGCCAAGCAGCCGGACGACAGCGCCAAGGCTCTTATTCTTGCTGTGTTCGTTGAGTTCTATGCCATTCTCGGGTTCCTGGTTTCCTTCCTCATGCTGGGTCAGATAGGCTAAAGGGGCAGCTATGTCACTTCAAGCCATACTGGCGAAGATCGAGAATGACGCGAAAATACAGGCTGAGGAAATTGTCCGGTCAGCCCGCGATGAGCAGAAGGAAGCTCTTCGCGAGGTTAAATCCCGGATAAAGGAGAAGCATCACAGGGATACGGAGAGAGTAAGAAACAGAACAGAGGCAACGGGCAGACAGATGAAGAGCCATGCCCGTCGCGAAATGGAAAAAGCTCTTCTCAGCCATCGCAGGAAAATCGTTGACAGCGCCATAGCAGACTCGGTTAAAAAGACAGCGTCCGCTCCGGACTACCTTGATCTGATAGGGGCCCTTGTCAGGAGTTGTGATCTTTCGGGAGTTGTCGAGGTTGTCATCTGCGCCAGCGACAAAGACAGAATAACCGCAGACTACCTGAAAAAGTTTTCTACGGACGAGCGTCAATTTGTTCTTGCCGGAGAAAACCATACAGATCACGGTGGAATCCTCATGCGTTCGGGGGACATCAGCCTGAATGCCACTCTCTCTATGATTGCTGAACTCAACCATGACTCCATGGTAATGGAGCTTTCGCGGCTTCTGCCGCTTGAGGGTCAGGTGGAGTAAAAGTGTCAGGAAGTTCTTACGCATACGCCAGCGGCAGAGTCAGCGGACTGGAGGAATCTCTTCTTACTGAGAGAGTCTGGAGCCAGCTTCTCGCCGCGGAGGACAGAGACGAGGTGTTGAGAATTCTGGGGGATTCCTGGTACGGAACTCTCCTTCAGGCAGAGAATGGTCTTGACGGAGCTTTAAGAAACGCAGTCTGCCGTGCAGAAGAGGAGCTTGCCGAGCTTTCAAATGACGAGGTCTTCACCCGGGGTATTCTTTTAAGAAGAGATGTCAGGAATGCCAGATACATCTGGAAAAACCTTGCAGCCGGAGGCGATGGTGATGTTGAAGTCGAACCGGCTGGAATGATTGCGGTAGAAGACATAAAAAAAGTTTGGTCTGACAGCAATATCGCCGATATTCTGCCTGTTCAGTTCCGGGACTCACTTGAGGAGATTCAGGCTCTTCACTCTCCATCAGCCGCAAAGCTGGACTCCGTTCTTGACAGACTTGCAGCAATGGTGGAAGCGGACAATCTGGGGAAACTGGAAGAACCTGTTGGAAGTCTTCCCGCAGTCAAAATTGAACTGAGGAATTTTCTCACAGCGGCCAGGAGCAGAGGCGAAGAATTGACTCCGGCAGCGGTTGAGGAAATCATGCTGGATGGAGGGTATCACACCCCTTCAGACATCGCTGAAGCAGCAAGGGTCAACAGGCTGGCAGCTCTTCTTGGGGAAATAGCGGGTTTTGAAGAAGCCGCGGCAGCCCTTGACCAGGGGCTGGAGTCGGGATCTTTCCTTGCGTTTCAGAGAGAGAGTGACCGGATGACAATGGATATTCTGGAAAGAGCTTCCGGAAAAATGTTCAGTCCGGGGCCCCTTGCCGCCTATGTTCTTCGCAGGGAGCTTGAAGCTTCCCATTTGAAAATAATAGCTGCCGGCAAGGCCGCCGGCATTGGTTCCAGGCGTATCAGCGCCAGGGTTCCCAGGGGATAGGAGGAAGCATGGCTGAAAAAAGCAGAATGGCCTTTATTGGTGATGCTGATTCCGTGCTGGGTTTCCGGGCTCTGGGAGTGGAAACATATACGCCGGAGTCGGGATCAGAAGCTGTAAAGATCTTCAAGTTTCTGGTGAAGGAAAAAGTATCAGTGATAATGATCACCGAGGATATGCTGGATCACCTCCAGAGCGAAGTTGATGAGGTTGTCAGTATGCCGATTCCTGCCGTTGTGGTTTTACCCGGAGTTTCCGGTTCAAAACACAGAGGAGAGGACACGATCAGAAACCTGATCATCAGAGCCGTTGGTGTTGACCTGATGGCGGAGGATGAGCAGTGAGTCGGAGGAAGCAATGATACATGGCAGGATTGACAAAATAGCCGGTCCGCTGGTGGTTGCCACCGGGATGACAGAAGCAAAGATGTTTGATGTGGTCTTTGTTTCAGATTATCGGCTGATCGGTGAAATTATAGAATTAAAGGGAAACAAAGCTTCGATCCAGGTTTACGAAGAAACCGGTGGACTGAAGCCCGGAGATCCCGTTTATCAGACAGGTCATCCCCTTTCAGTTCAGCTTGGACCGGGGCTGCTGACATCAATTTACGATGGAATTCAGCGCCCCCTGGACAAGGTAAGGGAACAGGCCGGAGATTGGATTACAAGAGGAATCAACATCCCGGGACTTGACCATGACAAACTCTGGTCATTTACTCCGGAGCTGGAAACGGGAGCACAAGTTTTCGGCGGCGAGCTTATAGGTATCGCTCCAGAGACAGAGCTTATTGATCACAGGATAATGGTTCCCCCGGAAGTCAGCGGTGAAGTAACATTTGTGATTGAAAAGGGCGAATACAACATTGATACTGTGGTTGCCAGGGTGAAAAACGAGGCAGGAAAAACCGCAGAGTTGAAAATGTATCAGGAATGGCCCGTTCGCAGATCAAGACCGGTAAAGACAAAGATTGCGCCGGATGAGCCTCTTATTACCGGCCAGAGGGTTATTGATACCTTTTTTCCAGTGGGCAAGGGAGGAACAGCATGTGTTCCGGGGCCCTTCGGCAGCGGTAAAACAGTTATTCAGCATCAGCTTGCCAAGTGGGCGGATACTGAAATTGTTGTTTATGTGGGATGCGGAGAGCGCGGTAACGAGATGACCGATGTACTTCAGGAGTTTCCGGAGCTCAAGGATCCCAAGAGCGGTAAAGCCCTGATCCTGAAAACCGTTCTTGTCGCAAACACATCAAACATGCCGGTCGCGGCACGCGAGGCAAGCGTGTACACCGGGATAACTATCGCCGAGTACTTCCGCGATATGGGTTACTCTGTCGCTCTTATGGCTGACTCGACAAGCCGCTGGGCCGAGGCTATGAGGGAGATGTCCGGAAGACTGGAAGAGATGCCCGGAGAAGAGGGATACCCTGCCTACCTGGGAACCCGCATCGCCGAGTTCTATGAAAGAGCAGGCAAAGTACAGTGTCTCGGCGGAGAGAGAATTGGAGAACTTACCGTTGTAGGCGCCGTGAGTCCCGCCGGTGGTGATTTGTCCGATCCTGTGGTTCAGTCAACACTTCGCGTGGTTAAGGTTTTCTGGAGTCTTCAGGCGGAGCTTGCCTACATGCGTCATTTCCCTGCCATCGGATGGCTTGACAGCTACAGTCTCTACACAAAGAACCTGAAGGAATTTTTCGACAAGGCCCTTGGCCTCACCTGGGTTCCGACGGTTAAGAAGTCAATGGCTCTTCTGCAGGACGAGTCCAACCTTCTTGAGATTGCCCGCCTGGTGGGAGCTGAAAGCCTGTCTCCGGAGGATCAGCTTATCCTCTTTACCGCCAGAAGTCTCCGGGAAGACTTTCTCCACCAGAATGCTTTTCATCCCATTGATACTTATGCTTCCAGCAGGAAGCAGCAGCTCATGCTGGATACAATTCTGCACACCCATGATGAAATGACAAGAGCGATTGAAGCAGATGTGCCTCCAAAGGTTATTTTTGATTTCCCGTTGTCGGAAGACATAGCGAAGATGCGTTATCTGCCCGAAGAAAAGATTGAACAGATCAAAGATCTGCAGAAAAATATAACTGAAGCTGTTAACGAAAAAATACAGCTCGAAAACGCTTAGGAGGTTGATAAATGATACGGGAGTACAAAACGACCGTGGAGATATCCGGCCCCCTGATGCTGGTGGATCGGGTTACGGATGTGAGCTTCGAGGAACTTGTTGAGATTGAGCTTTTCAGTGGAGAGCTCCGCCACGGCAAGGTTCTTGAAATAGACAGCAACAGAGCCCTTGTTCAGTTGTTTGAGGGTTCCAGCGGTACAGATCTTGAAACAAGCAAAGTCCGCTTTCTGGGCAAGGGAGTCGAGCTGGGGGTATCCGAAGAGATGCTGGGCAGGATTTTCGATGGACAGGGTCGCCCGAGACCCCCATTTGATAATGATCCTCCCATAGTTCCCGAGAAGATGAACAACATCAACGGAGCGCCCATCAATCCCTACGCAAGAGACTATCCCGCCGAGTTCATCCAGACCGGCTTCAGCTCCATTGATGGAATCAACACGCTGGTCAGGGGGCAGAAGCTTCCCATCTTCAGCGCCAACGGGCTGCCCCACGGCATACTGGCTGCCCAGATCGCCAGGCAGGCAAAGGTTATGGGCGCCGATGACAACTTCGCTGTTGTTTTTGCCGCTATGGGAATTACCTTTGAGGAGGCCGATTACTTCATCAAAGACTTCAGAGCCACAGGTGCGATGGACAGGGCTGTTGTGTTCCTGAACCTTGCAGACGATCCTGCTATCGAAAGGATAAGCACGCCCAGAATGGCTCTTACCGCGGCAGAGTACCTTGCCTACGAGAAGGATATGCACATTCTGGTTATCATGACAGACATGACAAACTACTGCGATGCTCTTCGAGAAATAAGCGCCGCGAGGCGCGAGGTTCCCGGTCGCAGGGGATACCCCGGTTACCTTTACACAGACCTGGCGTCTCTCTACGAGCGCGCGGGTAGAATCAAGGGCAGAAAGGGTTCAATAACCCAGATTCCCATTCTTACCATGCCCGAAGACGACAAGACTCACCCGATCCCGGATCTCACCGGCTACATCACAGAAGGACAGCTTATTCTCAGCAGAGAGCTGCACAAGAAGGGCATCTACCCGCCCATGGATGTGATGGAATCTCTGAGCCGCCTGAAGGATAAGGGAATCGGAGCCGGTAAAACCAGAGAGGATCATGCTGATCTTTTCAACCAGCTCATGGCTGCATACTCCGCAGGAAAGAATGCAAGAGAGCTTTCGGTGATTCTCGGAGTGGCGGCACTCAGTGACATTGACAGGAAGTATCTCAACTTCGCGGCTGAGTACGAAAAACGCTACATCAGTCAGGATGAGCACGAGGACAGGGGTATCATTGAAACCCTTGATCTCGGCTGGGAGCTTCTAAAACTGCTTCCAAGAACAGAGATGAAGCGTATTCGTCCGGAGAACCTGGACAAATACTGGCCAGTTAAAGAGAAAGACTGATGGCGATCCAGGTAAAAGCCACCAGGATGGAGATGCTTCAGCTAAAGAAGCGTCTCAAACTGGCACAGAAAGGGCACAAGCTTCTCAAAGACAAGCTTGATGAACTTATGCGTCAGTTCAAGATCCTGATCGGGCACTACGAGGGAGCAAGGGCACAGCTTGAGGATCAGCTTGAAGCTGCCTACGGTGAGTTCCTGTTTGCCAGAGCTGCCATGGAGGAAGAGGGTCTTCTAGACGCCCTTCGCTATCCCGGAGCAAAGGCTGTTGTTGAATCATCAACAC
>JAUVIS010000023.1 GCA_030592635.1 Candidatus Fermentibacteraceae bacterium
AATCGAGACAAGATTCCGAAAATCCTCATCATCGTCAACAAGAAGGATTCTCTTCTTTCTGTCAGCATCCTCATTCGAATCCCCGATATCTTTGTCAACATCTGTTCGTCCGGTTAATCTGAGTTCTCCAAGCAGGATGTGTCTGTACACATCGTCAAGCGCCAGAAGTCCCTGTCTTACTTTCATGATAGCATGATCGCTGAGCAGAAAGACCCCTGCTTTACTCTGCAGATCTCTGCGCATTGCGGGAACTGATTCCGCTTTTTTTATAATCTCAGTTATATCAGGATTAAACCTCATCAGTTCATAAACACCCTGTCTGCCGGCGTAACCGGTGAAATTGCACTGGGGGCATCCTTCAGGATGGGGCAGCTCACTGGGAATATCATCAGTAAACGGAAGGAGCTTTCTTCTTTCTTCCGGAGTAATGGGCTTCATCCTTCTGCATTTCTGACAAAGACTCTTTAAAAGTCTCTGCGCCATAAGACAGAGCAGATTGTCCGCCGAATCCCCCCTTGATATTCCAAACCGCTCGAGGCGGAACAGAGCAGTGGAAGTATTTGAGCTGTGCAGCGTGGACATGGTGAGATGACCTGTACTGGCAAGATCAAAGCAGGTATTCGCGCTGAAAGAATCTCGAACCTCACCCAGAAAAACAATATCGGGGTCCTGACGAACAGCAGATTTAAGCAGGGCTTTAAATGTGACGCCAGCCTTCTCGTTAACCTGCTGCTGGTTGGCGTAGGGAATCCTGTACTCCACCGGATCCTCTATGGTCATAAGACTTCTGCTTTTAATGTCCAGGTGTGATATCATGCTGTACAGAGTTGTTGTTTTTCCGCTTCCGGTGGGACCTACAACGACAATGACACCACTGGCCTGGCTGGATACTTCATAGAAATCTCTGGACTGTTCTTCCGTCATACCGAGTTCGGTGAGTTCGCGGGGTTTTGCGTACAGGTCAAGCATCCTTACAATGAGACTTTCGCCCTGGGGTGTGGAAGTGGTGGCAAAACGCATCTTGAAGGGTTTTCCGCCGATTTTCGCTTCAGCCATACCGTCCTGGGGTTTCCTTCTCTCTGCGATATCCATACCGCCAAGAACCTTGAAACGGCTGACAAGAACCGCACCTGTCCTCTTTTTCAGGGTGAACATATCCTTCATGTCGCCGTCAACGCGGAACCTCACAAGAACCTTATCCAGTTTAGGTTCAATGTGAATATCACTTGCCCCTTCAGCAACAGCGGAGAACAGAATACTGTCGGAGATGTACCTGATGGGGAATTTCCTTACATCGTCCTCAGATGGCTTCTCCAGAATTTCAATAGAACCGCTGAATTCAGTGACATCATCTTCCGTGACAGCTTTTTCTCCCTCTTCTTCTCCGATATCAGCGAATGTTGAACTCGATTCCTGAGATTCCTCCTTGCGCAGCAGAGCGTCAATGCATTCCGGACAGGTAATCCCGAGCAGAGGTACGGTACCTGTAAGCGATTCAAGCATTTCAACAAGTTGAGGCTCATAGGGATTGGAGACAACAAAGCGCAGCTCATTGTTTTCCTTGAGAGCCAGAACTCTGTGAGCCCTGGAAAACGCTGCGGGCAGCATGTCACTCTCTACCGTTTCAGGATCAATATACGGGTAGTTCGGGATATGAAGATAAGATGAAAGAAGCTTTGCTGTTACAATATTGTCAAGACCGGCGTCAGAGGTTTTTTGATACATGTCTCTGGGCTTGGACGAACTGAGAGTGACAATATCTTCCGATGACAAGCCGGAGTTATCTTTCAGGAACTCAACAAATCCCTGAAAATTCTGCAGTTGCACTGAAGGTGCGGGGTTATCCAGTCTGCCCCAGTTCTCCGCTCTTTCAAGAACTTTCTTCACCTTGGCCCGGAGTGTCCTTCTGTTCAGTTCCGACTTGGGCACAAAATCGGCTACACCCGCGTTGAGGGCATCCCGCCTGGTTTCACCATCTGCCCTGCTGGTTATCATAATTACCGGAATTCTGGAAAGAACTCTGTCTGACTGAAGGTTGGCGCAGAATTCAAGCCCGTTCATCCCGGGCATCAGAAGGTCAAGAAGGATAGCACTGACGCCGCCCTTCTGCAATACTCTCATAGCAGCGGCAGCGCTTTCAGCCGTCACGGTGGTGTAACCTGACTTTTCCAGAATATGAGAAAGCAGCAGTCTGGTATCTCCATCATCATCGATAATCAGTATTGTTTTATTCTTCGTCAACATATTCTATTCGAACTGTATCAAGATAAATCTCAAGTTTATCAATCCCTGAGAGAATTTCCGCGTCGTTCCCGGATTTTGCGGCAATCTCCATAGCAGCTCCCAGCTCGGTTATTCTGTTAAACCCGTATCCGCCTCCGGATCCCTTCATGCTGTGTGAAAGTCGTTTCGCCCCGGCGTAATCGCCAGCCTGCACGAATTCCCTTATCTTAACCACATCTCCCCGCCTGTTTTTCAGATATCCCGGGATCAACGGCTCAAGATCGCCGGGAACCAGTGCTACAGGCCCATGATCCCTGTCATCGGAGAGTTCTGCTGTATTCCCGGCAGGTGCAGGTTCTTTAATCGGAATTTCCAGCGGATCAGTTGCAAATGTCGGAGTACCCTCGCGGGAACCCATGATCTTCAGAAGTCCATCCAGCTTTTCCACCAGATTCTTCTTTCTAACCGGTTTGGAAATATGAATATCACAGCCGGCGTCAAGGCACTTCTGAACTTCTTCCCGCAATGCGTGGGCAGTAAGAGCTACAATAGGCGTGTGCAGCCCCATGGTGATGGATTCGTGGGCTCTTATGGATCTTGTTGCCTCGTACCCGTCCATAACGGGCATCTGCATATCCATCAATATGAGATCGAACTTTTTCCGCATGTAGTGGTCAAGTGCTTCCTGCCCGTTCTCAGCTACGGTAATCTCCCACGGGAAAGTATCTGTGTACTTCATTATAAGAAACCTGTTGTCCGGTGAATCTTCCGCCAGCAGAACTGTAAGATGCATTTTCTCCACACTGCTTCTGCTCTCTGTGGACGAACTGTCAACTTCCTCTTGAGGAACGGTGCCATCGAAAATGCTTAATATCTGTCTGGAAAGCGCTGTCCTCCGTACCGGTTTAAACACGAAACGGTCAATTCCGGATGTTCTGCATTTCTCCATCCTTGAATTGCTGTCATCACATGTGAGCATCATTATCACACTGCCGGTGCAGATTGAATCCTGCCGCATATGATATACTGTCTCACATCCGTCCATTTCAGGCATCATATTGTCAAGAAGGATTATATCGTACTTTGTATCCCTGACCATTCCAAGTGTCTCAGTGCCGGAATCGGCCAGGTCAGTGCGCGCCCCCCAGCTTTCAAAAATATCCTTCAGGATAGTCCTGTTGTTTTCATTGTCATCCACAACGAGTACATGTCTGCCTGTAAGATCAACAGGCAAAAACTCGCTCGACAATCCCATTGATTCAGTCTCGGGCAGGTCGCAGGAAAAGGAGAATGAGCTTCCGGAACCGGCTTCACTCTTAACGGAAATATCCCCGCCCATGATTTCAACAAGTCTGGTGCAGATGGCAAGCCCCAGTCCGGTACCGCCGTATCTTCTGGTATGTGATGAATCCGCCTGCGTAAAACTCATGAAGATCGCTTCCACTTTGCCTTCAGGAATACCAATTCCAGTATCAGTAACCGAAAAGCTGATTTTGTCTTTACTTAAGGGCTTTACCTCCAGCGTAATTTCCCCTTTATTGGTAAACTTGATTGAGTTGCCAATCAGGTTGATGATTACCTGTTTCAGCCGAGATGGATCACCCATAACCCATCCCGGTGTTTCCGGGTGTATCCGGCAGTTCAATTCAAGTCCTTTTTCATGGGCTCTCAACGCCAGAGTTTCGCAGGTTTTTTCCATCTCTTCAAAAAGATTGAATGGAATTATTTCAAGCTCAATCCTTCCGGCCTCAACTTTTGAGATATCAAGTATATCGTTGATAAGGTTGAGAAGGTTGTCACTGGCATTGCGGCTGATTCTGAGGAAATTCCGTTGATTGGAGGTTATGTCCGTTTCCCAGAGCAGATCCGTAGTGCCAATGATTGCATTCAGAGGTGTTCTGATCTCGTGGCTCATGTTGGCAAGGAATTCCGACTTTGTTCTGGTGGCGTTCAGGGCTCCCTCGCGAGCCTCTATAAGCTCAAGTTCAATCCTCTTTCTCTCCGAAATGTCCCTCAGAATACCTGTAGCCTGCCACCCGCCGTTTAGAAAAAACGATGAAACCGAAAGTTCCACCGGGAAAACTGTTCTATCCTTGCGTATGCCTTCCATTTCAACTACTCTGCCCAGCATCATTCCCTGTCCGGTCAGTTTGAACTGTTTTAAGCCTGCTTCAATCATTTCCCAGTATGCTTCCGGGGCAATCATTTTGTGAAGCTGCTTCCCAACAATCTCGGATCGATGATAGCCGAACATTCTTTCCGCTGAGGAATTAAAAAAAGTAATCCTGGCATCGGCATCCATAATAATTACCGCGTCCTGAGCTGATTCTGTAACTGCCCTGAATCTTATCTCATTTTCTCGCAGCAGATTCTGTATGGATTCACGATCTGACAAATCAGTGTAAATGCCCACTGCTCCCTGATACTCCTCATTAACCGTGATGGGAGCTGCTGATACACTTACCTTTTTCTCCTCCGGGTTCTTGCCCCTTCTGGTACACTCAAGACCCCGGAAAACCTCTCCCATGATCACCGCTTCCGAGGATATCTCATTCTTTCCGGTTCCAGTGTTTACAAGACTATCCAGATGCTGTCCAATTGCCTCTTCCGCAGTCCAGCCGAATAAATCCGTTGCCGCTTTGTTCCAGCCGGTAGTTATACCCTCTGTATCAATAGTCACCACCGCGTCAGGTACACTTTCAACCACTTCGCGGAAAAACATGCTTTGTTTATTGATCTCTTTCTCAAGCCTCTGCTCTTCACCGGCGTCAGAGAGTATTCCCTCAATGCTCCCCGGAGTTCCTGTGCCACCGCACACAATGTGCAGTGATCCCCGGATTTTTATCACCTCTCCATTCTTCTTCAGCATGTCAATCAGAAAGTTTCGAACTTTCCCGGTCTTGTTGAGCTCCGCGAAAAGTTCGCTCTTCCGGGCAGGATCTACGCAGTAATCAAGTATGGATGTGCCAATAACATCTTCTCTGGAGTAGCCGCCAATATCAAAAATGGAAGGCGTCACATCAACAATCATGCCTTCAAGAGTCATCTTGAAGTAGAGTTCATCCATTTCGTTGAAAATCCTGTGCAGTTCATAATGATCTGAACCGTAATCGGCAGTCCCGTCTGCAAAAGAAATAACCTGAAAAGAAGTACTGTTTTCTTCTGTATGTTGCCGGCGAACTTGAATTCCGTCTTCAAACTTGTGTTTCAGCACTTCCGCTGCCGGCGAACCAATAAGCTCATCCGGAGTTCTGCCGAGAGCTTTGCAGATTGCCTTGTTAACTCTGACAATTCTGTCGCTCTCACAGGCGGCCACAAGAGCGCAAACCCCCGTATCACTGAGCATTTGAATGTGCAACTCCAGAAAAGAGTCTCCCGCGGTTACTCTGAATACCGGTTCTGTTCCGGACATCCTCTACTCTTTTCCCTCAGCGAATCCAATAGCCTCCCTGACCATTTTTGACAGGGAAGCGGCGCTGAAAGGTTTTCGAAGAAAACCCTGTAGTTTAAGACCGCCGAATCGTCGTCTGATCTCCTCCTCACCGTAACCTGTGGTCAGGATAATGCCCAGATCGGGGGCGGACCGTCTCAATTGCCTGAATGTTTGCATACCATCCAGCCGCGGCATCACAAGATCAAGAACAACACATTTAATAGTAGCTTTATTCTGCTCATAAATCCCAAGAGCTTCGATGCCGTCATTGGCTGTAAAAACCGTGTACCCATCCCTGGAAAGTATCTGTGTTCCTATTTTGCGAATGATCTCCTCGTCGTCAACGAACAGCACTGCGGAGCCTTCACCGGTCTGATTTTCTTCAGGAGAGAGAATACTGATAATGCAACGGATATCCTTTAGTGCTTCAGCAAGCTCAGAAGACATGACTCCCGTGCTTTGAGTACCTACGAAAGCAATCCTTCTTTCCGCCCTCCTGAGTTTCTCCAGCAAAGCCTTTGAGACCAAAAATACTCCTTCCTGAAATTACAACACCCATACTAATTATTAAGAGTGCTGTGAAATAGTGCAAGGGGTCACGAAAACCTGAGAAACGCGTTGCTCCTTTTCTCTTCCTCCATGGTTGAAGACGGTCCATGTCCGGGATATACAATAAGTCGGGGATCAAAGTGCGCCACGATATGTTTCAAAGTGTTCTTCATCTCTTCGGGAGAACTCTGAGGGAGATCGGTTCTCCCTATGGAACCGGCGAAAAGAGTATCTCCTGAAAATAACAAACCACACCCCGCAATACACACAGAACCTCTGGAGTGTCCCGGAGTGTGTACTATCCTGAAGGTAAGTCCTCCAACACTGATTTGATCTCCGTCTTCAAGCAGTCTGTCCGGAGGCGGAGGCTGCTGAATCCGAAAACCCCACTCCCCGGCATGAACGGCCGCTGAAGCCAGTATTTCCACATCCGCTGAATGGATCATTGTCTGCGGAGCAAATCGTCGGATCAGTCCGGCGGCTCCTCCTGCATGGTCAAAGTGACCGTGGGTATAAATGATCGTGTCAACCCTGCTGAGTCCATCCTCTATCGCAATGTGGTCATCACCTGGATCTATGACAAGTACAGCCCCTGTTTCGGGGCACTTCACCACATAGCAGTTTGTCTGAATTGCGCCTACTACTATTGTTCTGACAAGTGGCTTAATCACAAACAGCCTCCAGTTCCTGAATTCGCTCTCTTATTTCGGATGTTCCAGCTGTGTCCTGAAGACTTTCCGTAAACAATTGATAGTTTTCCAGAGCTTCCGGCAGATTCCCGTTTCTGTAAAAACATTCCGCCAGCCCCAGTCTGCTGTGCGAATCGCCGGGATTTCTCTCCAGAAGTGATTCCAGCACCGAAACAGCCTCTTCCTGTCTACCCTGGGATGAATAGGAAAGAGCCAGGATATTCAGAGCCTCCGGATCAGACGGAATTCTTGCGAGAACTGTGAGAATCTGTTCTTCCGCTTCCGTATGTCTTTCAAGAATCCCCAGTGTTCTGGCTGTTTCAATTTGTGGTCGCAGGAATCCGGGATCCGCCGTGCAGGCAGCCTGGAACAAAAGAAGGGCTTCTCCTGCATCCCCGGCCATTAATGTTATTCTGCCGCAGTTGTAAAGAACCGAGGCATTCCCGGGTTCTCGCCTGAGTGCCGTATTGAAGCAGACAGCAGCCTCCTCAAAGCGGTCGCTTTCCATCAAGGCCATTCCGTAGTTATTGAAAGCCAGACCATCCTCAGGCATAAGTTGAATCGCCAGTTGTCCGGCGTGAAGAGCCTCCGGCAGCCTGCCGGCTCCCAGAAAAGCCCCGGTAATATCCGTAAGCACATCAACCCTCGCGGAATCAATCTCTATAACCCGCTGATAGGCTGTTATGGCGTCATCATACAGCCCCAGGTCAAGGTTTACCGTCCCAAGGTTTCTCCAGACATTGGGATTTTCAGCATCCAGAGCAGTAACTCTGATAAGCAGCTCTCTGCAGGTAACAAGATCACCACAGTTGTACGCTTCGCCGGCGGCTGAGAAAAGGGCTGAGGGGCCCTGTGGAGCTTCCTGATTACTGCCGCAGAAGAAGAGGGCGGTGCACACCGCGGCAGTCAGAAGTATATTGAGGGCTGAATTACGCAACCTCAGGAGGTTTTTCTTGCTTGCAGTCATTCTTTTCATTCTATCCACTCCCATGGAAAGCTATTCAGCAGATCCGTACAGGGTATTCGCGCAATCTGATTCAGTACTTTCGGGTATAAGCTCTATTGAATACAATTTTACTTTCAGCGGAACCGGGGCATTATCGAACATAATACCTGAGGTTCAGGGGACAACATGTCTTGGCACTCTCACGGGAATACGCCATCCACTGATGTATCACAGCTTCACAGCAATGATCAGAGAAGGAGTTGTCCGCGATCTTGAAGTTCCATCATCTTATGTCGCTTCTGCCGAGAGTGTTTTTTTCGTTGATCGGAATGCTTCTGTGATATACTGTGCAGATTACGACACCTCCGCTCAAAGTATATTTAATTTCCCCCCCGCCTCAGTACTGATGGAGTATGTGATTCCCAACCCCTTTGCTGATGAAATACTCGCGGACTCAATCGCGGTGCTTTTCCCCACTGAGTCCAACGGAGTGCTGTGCCATGTTTTTCATGTTTTTTACGGTGATGCCTGCTGCAATGAAGCCGTATGGTTCCTGGGCATGGAGGATCTGCTTCCAAGGGCTGTTGAACGGATAGAGTACTACGGCCCGTCTTCAACACCAGGCGGGCAGCTTCTGGAAATTTCCAATTTGAGACTCGAATGTCCTCTGCCTTCAGCCCCGCCGGTTCCGGATGATTATACGACCCTTCCATGGCGATCACTTCTGGAACCCGGAGAACAGTCTCCCGGGTTTTTTCTTGCGGACAGAGACGGTTTTGCGAAAAGATCGTCAGACTTCGGAGGTAAAACCCTTCTCCTCTGTTTTTTTTCATCCTGGGATCCCTCCTCCCTGTCAGCCCTTGGCTTTTTAAAATCCATGATCGGGGAGTACCCGGATTTCATGCAGGCTGCAGGAATCTCAATTCTGGAAACCTCTGATCCACAGTTCAGACTGAACTCTCTTTCAATTGATTTTCCCATATTTGTATTCGGTGAAGATGCTGCCGATGACTATTATGTACATTCGGTTCCAGCTGTATTTCTCATCTCCGGTGAAGGCACGATCCTCTACTCTTCTCACAGTTTAACTGATGATGACGAGACGACAATCAGAAAACTCGTGGTGGAGCAGATATGAAAGAGGGGAACCCTGAGGCTCCCCGTCTTTATGTGAATGGTACCGGAGGCGGGACTTGAACCCGCACAGGCTATTGCCCACTAGGTCCTTAACCTAGCGTGTCTGCCAATTCCACCACCCCGGCACTGTCATTTCTAAAATAGCGCCAGAAGAAATGAAGTAACCATGAAAAGCACAGCAAGAGCTGTGGTAGCCTTGCTGAGCAAGCTGGCTGCACCCCTGGTGCCGAAAGAAGCTGTTAGCGCTCCACCGCCTCCGAAGGCTCCGGAAAGACCGTCACCTTTAGACTTCTGAAGCAGAACAACCGCCACCAGAAGAACACAAATCACAGAATGCAAAAATGTAAGTACTGTCGTCATTTAAGTTACTCCTTCATTTCGAAGACGATATATACAACAAGCGGCATCATCTGGCAAGTCTTCATCCAAACTATTTAATATCAATGAGATACCGGATATTATGCAGGCGTATATTATCCCCGGGACACTCTGTTGATGATCCCTGAATCAGCCTGTGCAGCGTTATTGAATCTGCCGGGATGGAGTACTCGGCAATGAGCTTTTTCAGAAGAAGACCAAGTGAACTCATCTGGGCATCTGTCGGATTGTTCCTGTTGAAGTTACCAACCAGACAGATGCCGATTGAGTCTTCATTGCCACCCTTTGCGTGAGCCCCCCGGAACGGAAGCTTTCTGCCCTCTTCAATCTCTCCATCACCGCTGAGGGAACCATTGCCAATCACATAATGATATCCTATATCGTTCCAGCGGTTGACAATCCTGTGCAATACCCGAAAATATGCGGCATTGCCGGTTTCTGTCGCGGAGTGATGGATAATAATCCTATTTACTGATTTCATCAGCGTGGAACCGGGGTTGCTCAGGGGTTGAGATTTTTCCGCGGCTTCCTCTTCAGTTATTCCCGCTTCTTCACCGCGAAAGCCGATCTGTTGCAGCCACTCCAGATATTTCACTTATATTCGCCCCCGTGCGAGAAATTTATTGTTTTGACCTGTGTACTTTTATGGAGGTAATAATATGCCCGATCGCAATGCCGGTACAAGGGTTGGTGTCTATGTTGATGTTTCCAATCTGACCATGAACGGTGGATACGGTATGCGCTATGAAGTTCTGAGGGAATTCGCGTGCCGCAACGGAGCCCGTCCGGTTCGTCTTAATGCCTATGTAAGCTTTGACGAAATTCGAGCCAGAACAGATTTTGATTACCGGGACAAGCAGAGAAGGTTCCACAGCGCGCTCCGGGACATGGGTTTCAAGGTCATCAGAAAAATAGTCAAGTGGTACACCGACGAAACCGGCGCCAGATTCGGCAAGGCCAATGTGGATCTTGATCTGGCGGTTGACGCCCTCCTCCAGTCGGATAAACTTGATAAGGTTCTTATAGCCACAGGCGACGGCGATTTTGTCAGAGTAATAAGCACCATACAGAACAAGGGATGCAGGGTGGAAGTGCTTGGTTTCGACAATGTATCCAGGGAACTCCGTGACGAGGCCGACCTCTACATTTCAGGTTACCTGGTACCCAATCTTCTTCCGTTCAAGGGCCTTGACGACTACTCCCGCTGGGGCGCTAAAGGCTCATTTGTCAGAGGTGTATGTGTAAGCCACGAGAAAGGCTTCGGCTTTTTCAGATTCATGGATACCTTTCAGGGTGAATTGTGGCTGATAGATAACAGAGATCCGGGCTCACCGTATTCCAACATATTCTTCCATGATTCGAACCTTCCGGACAATGTGGATTACTACAAACTGCCGGACAGGGATCTGGTATTCGAATTTGAAATTGCCGATGGAACCGACCCGGGAAAGACTCAGGCGGTAAACATCGGAAGTTTGAGAGCCCTTACCTGATACTCCTGTTATCCTTACGCTTTTTCCAGCGTTACTGTAAAAGTAGAACCCACATCGGGAGTACTGTCAACGGTTACTTCCCCGTTGTAAAGTGAAGCTGTTTTTCTCAGGATCGAAAGCCCGAGACCACTGCCCAGAATGTTTCTTGTATTTTCGTTTTTTATCCTGACAAACTCTCCGAACAATTTCTCCACTTCTTCTTCAGACATTCCAATGCCGGTATCAGAAACGGAGATTCGAACCTGTTCCTTTTCATTCTCCACTCTGACAGCTACGCTTCCGTTGTCTCTGTTGTATTTCACCGCGTTGGAGATGAGGTTGTTGAATATTATTTCAAGTTCCCCCCTGTCCGCAGTAATGATAACCTCTTCATCGGCGGACTCAAGAGAAATGGTAATACCCCGTCTGTCTGCCTCAGTCTTCATTGTCTCCATGCTGCTTCCGGCACAGTCGAGAACATTCACATCAGAAAGCTCCCTCTTCTTCTGACCTGATTCAAGCCGGGTAAGGTCAAGAAGGTCGTAGATAAGCTTCCTCATACCGCCGAGTCTCAGGAGACTTCTGTCCACGACTCGATCGTAAACAGCGGGATCATCCAGCCCGATTCCGTCGCGAAGCAGGTAGAGGTATCCTTCGATGGCTCCAAGAGGCGCTTTCAGTTCGTGCGCAAGCACACTGATAAACTGAAACCTTACCCTTTTCTTTTCCCGTTCAAGCTCTCTTGCCTGGCGGAGAGTCATCAGGTGAGCAACTGCCTGTCTTACTGAAACCTTAAGCTCAGCCGGTGTGAACGGTTTGGAAAGAAAGTCATACGCACCCTGTTTTGTAGCGGAAATGGCTGTCTCTATCGAGGCATAAGCGGTTATCATTATTGCCATCAGATCAAGATCTTTCCCGTTAATCCAGTGGAGTACCTCTATGCCTGAAATTCCCTCCATCTTGTTGTCGAGCAGTACAATATCAGGAGGGGACTTTTTCATAAGAATAATAGCTTCTTCCCCCGAAGCAGCCTCCGTCACATCCAGCTTAACCACTTCCCCGGTCTCTTCTGTTTTCATGGAGAAATGCCTTAGGGATCTTCTGACTCCCATTCGCATTCCCTCCTCGTCGTCAACGACAAGCAGTGAAAGTACTTTTTCCTCCGCCATGCTACCGACCCTCAATCCTTCTCAGTTCTTCCTCAATCTGCTCAAATCTCACGGGTTTGGAAAGAATAGCGTCGGCGGTAATCCATCCCGACGCGTCATCAATTCCGGGAAACTCAATACCCGTTTCTCCGGTGACATTTGTAACTATGATTACAGCACAATCCGGAAACTTCCTCTTGAGACGATACGCAAGTACGAATCCGTCATCATCGTTCTCCATCATCAGGTCAACAACAGCGATATCAGGAGTGAAAGTATGAAAAGTTTCTTCGGCTTCTTTTCTTCCCGGGGAAGTTGCAACTTCGTATCCCCTGCTGGAAAACATCATCTCCATCTGGCCTCTGAAATCCGGATCATCATCCACTACAAGCACTTTCTTTATCTCAGCCATCAGTAATCTCCTTTATCAGTTTTCAGGCTCTCTTCTTGGAAGAGTTACTGTAAACACAGTTCCGGCAGGTCCCTTCAAAGGATCCGCGTTGGATTCAACCGTTATCTCTCCTCTGTGCATTTTCACAATGCCGTAAGTTACAGCAAGTCCCAGCCCTGTGCCCTCACCCCTGCCTTTGGTGGTGAAGAATGGTTCAAAGATTTTCTTAATATTCTCTGCGGGGATTCCTGCTCCAGTGTCGGCGACAGCTATTGTAACCCTGTCAGCGTCACCACCGGTTGTTACTGTAAGTTTTCCCGCGGAGCCCATTGCATGAAACGCGTTTGATGCCAGATTGGTCAGAACCTGAGCCATCTGATCCTCATCCAGATCGGCGAAGGATTCTATGTTTTCACTGATGAATTCCAATTTAATGCCAGTCGGGCGTTTGATCACGCATACAACCTTGCGAATCATTTCTGAAACATTCACTGATGTTCTTGTTACCTTGTTCTGTCTCGCGAAATCAAGAAGTCCCGCGACTATTTTTTTGCATCTGTCCGCGTGCACCGTTATGGTTTTCAGATCATCCCGCAGATCATCATTCCCGGAATGTTCTTCCAGCAGGGTATGCGCGAACATCAGAACGACTCCAAGCGGATTGTTGACCTCGTGGGCGATTCCCGCCGCGAGCTGTCCCATATCGGCCATTTTCTCAGCGTGTTTCAGCGCGACCTGAGTACCTGCCAGTTCATCATGGGCCATCGCAAGTTCTTCCACTGTATTTTTCAACTGATCAATCGCGTACGGCAGACACATTTCGCTCTCAGCCAGACCCTTGAAAATCGCAACAGCGTGACTCCGGCATGTTTCATAACCGCACGCGCCGCAGTTTAACTCATCCTCGATTGTGAGCTTGCCCATTCTCTCCATAATACGGTTAATTTCAATTTCGCTGGGGATCTTGAGCCTCTTGTCCGCAGGAGTATACTTCCTTGCAAGATCAATATCGGCGCATTCCTCCAGCGCGGCATTCCAGACGCTGAGATTAACCTTTTCAAGACTCTCTCTCGCGTATCGGCTTATCTTTGCCCTCCGCCTGAAAAATGGTGCCTTTGTGGTCATGCCCGGTCCCATTATGCATCCGTGGCAACAGAGAACCTCAAGAAGTCTCGCCTCCATGTCATCGGACGCGAACTCCATAAGCGCTTCCACAAAGTTCTCTCTGCCATCAGCAGTTACGATTTTACCGGAAACAAGATCCTCCCGCATGTCCGCCGCCTGGAGCATCCCTCTGTTGATAGGAAAGAGTGTTCCAAGCCCCGGTGCAGGCGGGTTGAAGCCGCTTTCGTCTACTTTATCAGGATCAATACCTTTTAAAGCCAGAAGAGCTCTCATCTCGGTAAATGTGAGAGTGGCTGCAACATCATCTCCTGTTTCATCTTCTGCTTCGCCTTTTTTTGCAATGCAGGGCCCTATAAATACAATCTCTGTTTCCTCCCCGTACAATTTCTTCACGACCCTGGCTTCAGCAACCATGGGAGAGGCAACGGGGGCAAGATGAGGAACCAGTTCTGGAATGTACTTTTCCACATAGCTTACTACAGCCGGACAGGTTGTCCCGATGAATCGTTTTTCGGGATTTTCACTCAGCAGTTTCCTGTAAGCACGAGCAACAATATCAGCGCCAAAAGCAACCTCACACACATAAGAAAATCCCATTGCTCTAATCATGCCCGCGACCTTCTCCGGGGAAATCTCGGAGAATTCCGCTGGGAAACTGGGAGCGATTATCGCAACAACACTCTTTCCTGAACTGAGAAGATCAGCAACCTGCATGATTGATCCCACCGGCTTCTTGGCACCGCGGGTGCAGACACGGATGCAGTTCCCGCAGCCGATACAGCGATCGTCAACAACCTCGGCCTGACCGCCGCTGATCCTTATTGCTTTAGCAGGACATTCCCGGACGCAGGTGTAGCACATCCTGCATTTGTTCGGAATGGTCTGCACCAGCGGTGACTTGCTCATGCTACTTCAGAACCTCTCTTCCGGCGTATGATGTGTGAAGCATCTCACGGGCAGCGTGACTTCCCGGTTTTCCCAGATGATCGTCGTAAAGTTTCTTTAATGAAACATTTGAATGAGCGGTTCTTACAGAGGCTGCTGAATCAATACTGTAGAGTGCCGTCATTCTTGACTTTATTACCTGCGGGTCGGCGGTGAACGGCTGTCCGCCACCGGCAATGCACCCTCCGGGACAGGTCATGATCTCTACAAAATGATATGCTTTCTCTCCGGCCAGAATACAGTCCAGAAGTTTCCTGGCATTGCCAAGTCCACTGACTACGGCCGCTTTCAGTTCCAGTTCTCCGATATTAACAGCAACTTCTTTTATTCCCTCAAGACCTCTCAGTTCTCTAACTTCCAGAGTTGGAAGATCCGCTCCGGTCAGCATATAAAAAGCTGTTCTGACTGCTGATTCCATGACACCCCCGCTTGCACCGAAAATCCTGCCGGCAGAGCTGCATTCGCCGTATGGACTGTCTGCAGGTTCACCAGTTACCAGGTCAAGGTCGATGCCAAACATCTTTATCATCCTGATGAATTCTCTTGTTGTGAGAACTGCGTCAACATCCCTGACTGATCCCTCCCGCATTCCCGGTCTGTCACATTCAAACTTCTTGGCTGTGCAGGGCATAATGGAAACATGGAATACTTTTCGGGGATTTATTCCATTCTCTCCGGTCCAGAGACGCTTGATAACTGCTCCCAGCATCTGCTGAGGACTCTTGCATGAAGAAACATTGTCAACCAGATCCGGATAGAATTCCTCCATGAATTTTATCCAGCCGGGAGAACAACTGGTAAACAGAGGAAACGGACCTCCGGAATTAATCCTCTCTACAAGTTCACTGGCTTCCTCAATTACCGTCAGGTCGGCACCGAATGATGTGGGAAAAATGTAATCGAATCCCATTCTCCTCATTGCTCCGTTCATCCGATCCACAATATCTGTCCCCTGTTTGATGCCGAAGTCTTCAGCGACTGTGACACTTACAGCCGGAGCATGCTGCACCACCACAGTAACTTCAGGATCCCTCAGTGCCGCGATTACTCTCGCGGTATCATCTTTTTCCGACAGGGCGCCGGTGGGACACACCATTATGCACTGTCCGCAGTTGACGCAACTGGAAACATTCAGCCCTTCCTCAAAGGCACATCCTATGCGTGTGTCGCTTCCTCTGCCCACGAAGTCAATGGCGCTTACGCCCTGTATCTCTTCACACACGCGAACGCACTTTCCACACAGTATGCACTTGTCCGGGTCCCGAACGATAGACGGGCTGGAAACATCCAGATCGTATGTAGATCTCTCTCCATTGTATCTTCTCTGTCTGACCCCGAGTTCCTCTGAATAATCCTGAAGTGTGCAGCATCCGTTCCGTATACAGTAAAGACAGTCATCCGGATGATTTGCCAGAAGCAGTTCAACAATAGTCCTTCTGGCCGTTAGAGCCTTTGGAGAGTGGGTCTTTATCTTCATACCGTCAAATGCCGGCTGAGAACAGGAAGGAATCAGGTTGCCTGTTTCCATATCCTCAACAACACACATTCTGCAGGCCCCTGTGGGAGGAAGCCCCTCCATGTGACAAAGAGTGGGTATTGAAATTCCGGCCCCGGCAGCCACCGAGAGTACTGTTTCTCCCGGATCGGCTTCAAGTATTCTGTTGTTTATTGTTACTTTCATATCTTCCACCTTCCTTCTACTGAACCTTGACAGCATCGAAAGGACACACTTCAACGCAGGCTCCGCATCCGATACACTTGTCGGGAATGATATAGTGAGGGCTTTTCCGGGCACCCATGATTGCTTCAGCGGGACATTTGTTAACACAAAGGGTACAGCCTCTGCACTTATCCGCTTCAATGCTGTATTCAAGAAGACCTTTGCAGACTCCTGCCGGACACTTTCTGTCAAATATGTGAGCCTCGTACTCATCTCTGAACCATCGAAGGGTACTGAGAACCGGGTTCGGCGCTGTCTGCCCGAGACCGCAGAGACTGGTCTGTTTGATAACCTCTCCCAGACTTTCCATATTCACAATGCCTTTAAACCTTTCCAGGGCCTGCCTGCCGGTTTCCCCTCTTCTGCCTCTGGTTGTGGATTCGAGCATTTCCAGCATTCTTCTTGTGCCCTCCCTGCACGGGATGCATTTTCCGCAACTTTCCCGCTGAATAAAATCCATGAAGAATTTTGCTACATCCACCATGCATGTATCCTCATCCATGACCACCAGCCCGCCGGAACCCATCATCGCGCCGAATTCCTTCAAAGACTCGTAATCAATTCTGATATCAATATGCTGTGAGGGAATGCATCCTCCTGACGGTCCGCCAATCTGAACCGCCTTGAACTTCTTGCCGTCAGGAACACCTCCTCCCATTTTGAAGAGGATATCGCTCAGTGAAGTACCCATGGCCACTTCAATAAGACCTGTATTGGTGATTTTCCCGGAGAGGGCAAAGACCTTCGTGCCCCTGCTTCCCTCTGTTCCCATAGCACTGAACCAGTCTGCTCCCTTTAAAGAAATCGCGGGCACATTGGCAAATGTCTCCACATTGTTTATCACGGTTGGTTTTCCGAAAAGACCGCTGACAGCTGGATACGGGGGTTTGGGCGAAGGCATCCCCCTCCTGCCCTCAATACTGTGTATCAGGGCTGTTTCCTCACCGCAGACAAACGCTCCGGCGCCCATTTTTATTACGAGTTCCAGATCAAAACCGCTGTCAAGAATATTGGTTCCCAGCAGCCCCCACTCTGTTGCCTGCCTGATTGCGGTCTTCAGTCTTTCCACTGCAAGAGGGTATTCGGCTCTGATATACACATAGGCTTTCCCGGCGCCGACAGCATACGCTCCAATTGCCATCCCTTCAATCAGTTTGTGGGGATCACCCTCAATCACCGCCCGATCCATGAATGCCCCTGGATCGCCCTCATCCGCGTTGCAGATCAGATATTTTCTGTCAGCCGGGGTGGCAAGGGCAAATTTCCACTTTCTGCCGGTGGGAAAACCTCCGCCGCCTCTTCCCCGCAGACCGCTCCTGTCAATGTTATCGCATACGTCTTCCGGAGTATTCCTGCTGATGGCATCAGAAAACGCCCTGTAGCCGCCAAGAGCGATGTATTCCTCAATACTCTCCGGATCAATAACACCGCAGTTCTCAAGAACCAGTCTTGTCTGTGACCCGAAGAAGAAGTGCTCGTCCATGAATACTATATCTTCCCAGCTTTTCAAGGTATCTGTCCTGTACTGAGCCAGCACAAGATCACGGGGAATTTCATTCTTCAGTATGAATGAATCCAGAAGATCTTCTACCTTGTTACGGGTAACTGTCTGGAACGAAACTCTTGATCTCCCGGGAAGCTGTATATCTATTACGGGTTCCACGGCGCAGAAACCGACGCATCCAACTTCTATCACATCAGCATCCATTGAATGACACTCAAGCCAGCTTTTTACAGCAGCGAGGCTTTTACCGGCACCGGCCCCAAGTCCGCAGGTTCCTGTGCCCACGAATATCGCCGGTACTGAAACATCTGTTTTCAGAAGCTTGTGCCTGTGCAGCAGTTGATTTTCAGTACACTCAGTACATTCATGACAGCGGGGACCGGATGTGAAGCACTCAACAATGCTGTGGCAGGGATTCTCCGGAGTGTGCCAGCACTCACTGCAGCATATTCTAAATCTTTCAGTCATACTGCCTTCTTTCGATATGAATCAATGATATCAGAAATCTGATCAGACTCAATTCTCGCATGGAATTCGCCGTTCACCGCTATTACCGGAGCAAGACCGCATGCACCGATACAGGCCACTACTTCCAGACTGAACAAGCCGTCCTCTGTTGTTTTTCCCGGCTGAATATCAAGTTCCTTTATGAGAGAATCAAGAATTGGCGCTGAACCCTTCACATGACAGGCAGTTCCCCGGCATACCTGGATATGAAATCTGCCTAATGGGTGAAATCTGAATTGATTGTAGAATGTCGCCACTCCGAATATCTTGCTGGCAGGGAGTTTCAGATGGTTTCCTATCAGCTCAACTGATTCCTTTGATAAAAATCCTTCCGCCTCCTGAACTTCCTGCAGAATCGGTATCAGTTTATCCCTTCCTTTACCCGGACGCGAACTCAGAATTTCTTTCACATGATCAATGCCCATGAAATTATTCCTTTTCTGTTGATTTTCTTGCAAAATAGGCCACCTTTTCAAGTGCTGTAGTAACATCTCTGTTTTCAAGGTAAACCCGCTCGGGTACTCGAAGGGGCACAGGAGCATAGTTCAGAATTCCGGTTACACCCGCGTTTACAAGCCGATCAGTCACCTTCTGAGCAACATCGGAAGGCACAGTAATAACCGCCACACTTATTTGCTCTCTGGTGACAATTTCCTCAATCCGGTTCTGTCCGTAGCATCTGCAGCCGCTGATGACTCTTCCCGTCTTCCTGCTGTCCGTGTCAAATGTCGCTACTACTTTCAGGCGGGATCGCCTCCCGCGGAGGAAAGAGACAATTGCTCTTCCCAGGTTTCCCATTCCAATAAGAGCAACCTTTGCAGGTTCATTTCCATCAAGAACACCGGCAATGCTTCCAGCGAGTTCCTTTACGGAATAGCCCCTGGTTGAACTGCCGGAGTATCCTGTTGTCATAAGATCTCTGCGGAGCTGTGCAGGACTCACACAGGCCATTGCGGCTATCTGGTGTGAAAACAGGCTGACAGTATCCTTGTCTACTTTCGTTTCCAGCAACCATCTGTAAAGACTTAATCGTTCAACTGTTTTATCAGAAATCATCGTGCGCTCCTTTTCTCACATTATTATTTTACACATTTTATAGTGCTGTTACTTTTTTCACAGTACCTGTATTCTAACCACAAACATCAACTTGTCAAGACTCTTGTCTATTGACTCGGCGAACAGCACCTGCTAGAAAAGGCTGTTCAAAGGAGCGTGTGCATGAAATGGCTTGTTATTGTGAACAAAAAAGCAGGTGGCGGTTCAGCGGGAAAGCTGTGGATTGACACGGAAAATTCTCTGATAGCTGCGGGTATTGATTACGCTGCCTGGTTTACAGAAGCTCCTGCACAGACGCGACTCATTGCTTCCAATGCCCTCAACACCGGATTTGATGGAATTGCTGTCTTCGGCGGAGATGGAACAATCTCAGACGCAGCAGCAGCGATCTCTCCAATGGAAAACAAACCTGTTCTTGCTTTTCTGCCCGCCGGTTCCGGCAATGACTGGATCCGATCCCTGGGCTGCAATCCAGTTTCCATGGACTCATGCGTACAGGCTCTCGCGGCGGAAAACACAAAACTGATTGATTCAGGTATTTGCAGATGGCCCGGAGGAAGCCGGTTCTTCCTCAATTCGGCTGGAGTCGGATTTGATGCCCTTGTTCTCAAAAGAGCAATCGCTTCCCAACGATTTCTTCCCTTCACAGACCTCAGCTACATCCTTACACTGGCAGTTTCCGCGTTTTTTCCCCCGCACTGGAAAGCAACTGTCTACTGTGACGGCAAACCTTTTTACAAAGGCGATTACCTTACTCTTACAACTGGAGTTGGCAGATACTCGGGCGGTGGCATGCAGCTCTCTCCTTCAGCCGTTCCCAACGATGGGTTTCTTGATGCTCTCTGTCTTTCCCCTATGAATTTTTTCAGCATAGCGAATAATTTCCCCAGGATATTCGACGGCACTCTGCACAAAACAAAGTGGGCAACCGGAGCCAGGGGAAGAGTGATAAGAGTAGAGCCCGCCTCCGAGAGTTCAATTGTTCTGGAACTTGACGGAGAAATTGTTGTTCCCGGAGCCTCCCCCGATTATGTTGAATTCGTCTCCAGACCTGAAGATCTGATGGTTATTGTTCCCCTTTCAGAATCACACTGACAACATCCCCGGGAGTGTCCGCGAACAAACAGGCTCCTGAGTCCTCCAGCTCTTTCCTGGTTCTGAATCCCCAGAGTACAGACAGACAATCCACTCCCACCGCTTTTGAGACAAGAACATCCGGCTCACCGTCCCCGACCATCAGAACGGATTCCGGTGCCGCTTCCACTTCCTCAAGCATTCTCAGCAGTATTTCGGGAGACGGTTTTGCCGGTCTGCCAATTTCAGAGCCCCGGATTGATGAGAAATTCGCGAATGAAAGATGGTCTGACACCGACATTTCCAGGCCTCTCTGTGGCTTGTTGCTGAGAATGCCCATTTTTATCCCGGCTCCGGCCAGTTCAGTAATCATCCCGTGCACGCCCGGATACAAAAAGGCCTTTGATTCTTTAAGGCGGGCATATCGTCCTTCAACTTCCATGGCCAGTGGAGAATTCCACTGCTCCGGGACTCCAAGAGCCCGCAGCAGATGCTCAATTCCAAAACCAACTCCTGCCCGTATCTGTGATTCAGTTTTTTCTGCCATCCCAATGTCCGCAATCACTGAATTGACTATAGATGCAATATCGGGAATCGTGTTTATCAGGGTTCCGTCCAGGTCGAAAATCACCGTGCCATACTTCATATTTTTACATCCTTTTCTTCAGGACTGTTTCATGCTATTGTAGTTGCTGATGATGATAAATCAAATGGGAGGGTAACATGCACAGAAAATTTCTTGATGGACTTACTGATGTTGAAAGAACTGAATTTATTTCCTGCTGCGAAAAAAATGTGTTCCTTGCCGGAACCGTGATTGTCCAGAAAGGAGACACCTCCAGAGAGATGTTCCTGATAAAGACAGGTTCCGCAACCGCCAGCGACAACTGGGATGAAGACTCTGTACCACTTGCCATTTTCTCTGAATGGGATGTATTCGGCGAAATGTCTTTCCTGGAAGGTTCTCCGCGCTCAGCAACGGTGAAAGCCACAGAAGACAGTGTTGTTTATGTCATCACATGGGAGAAATTCTCAGAGCTGATGGAATCAAAACCCGCGATCACAGCAAAGATCCTTCTCAGATTCACCAGAATCCTCATCAAGAGGCTCCAGTTCATTGACGATGCCTTTACGACAATCGCCGTGGCAAACAGAGACATGAAGAAAAACATGACAGAGATGCGGAAAGTCCTGAAGGGCTGATTATTTCCAGGATCTCCTGCCGGGATCACTGAAGTCCCGGCGGGGATCAATCCGCCACTGGTCATACCAGCCTGACCAGCCGTCCCGCACATTCCAGTCCTGCAACTCCCACTCCACTATGTATCGCGCGTCATTCAGTTGCTCTGTTGTAAGCATGTCATTCACCATACCCATAGCCCAGGCCATGAGGTCGTTCATTTCACTCTGATACCACTGCCGCTCTTCAAAGGCGAAGTAGACTGTGGTTTCCATGTACATATCCTCAGTGAACGCCTCAAAGAAGTCCATTCTTCCTGAATCGGTGCCGTAAGTTGAGCGAAGAGCTTCCAGATGGAACTCAACATAGAAGGTCAGTGCATCCAGATAACAATACTGATCCCGGGAAAGATCAAGCCTGGAAAGAAGTCTTGAGATGCCGCGCATGGCAGGAATTTCACTCTCCCAGTCATACATTCTTACAAGCCAGCCTCTGGAAGAAGGTCTTCCCCACTGATCACTCTGAAAATCCTCAAATTCTTCACGGAACTCCGTATAAGTCATTCCATCATTTGCCAGAAAACGGTCAAGCATGATCTCTCCGGAAGAGTAACCGGAATATCCGAAAAGAACAGAAAAGCAAAAAGCAAAAAGCATATTCATCCTCCTTTTTTTACTCTATTCTGCTGACCGGGAATTGTTCCTGCATGCTGTTCCGGTTTCAACGGACAATATGTTAATAGGTATGAACTGCAGAAGCTTTCCAGGAAAGCCATACAGACACCCCTGTACCAAGACCCAGTTCCGCCAGAGCTCCCGGTGTTATCAGAACTGAAAATTCCGTTTCGCGGCACTGGACATCCAGCAGGTATCCATATCCCTCCCGGACAATTCCTGTTATCTGCCCCTGGAAGTGATTCCTTTCACTTGTGTGTCCTCTCCGGGACTCGGTGGAGACAACAATCGACTGGGGAGAAACTGCGATGTGTCCCTGTCCCTGCCCTGATTCTCCTGCCAGAGCTATCTCGAGACCATCAGGAGTAACTGCTTTCCCTGCCTGAAACTTCGCAGCTAATACATTTTTCATACCAACGAATGATGCCATAA
>JAUVIS010000089.1 GCA_030592635.1 Candidatus Fermentibacteraceae bacterium
GGCAGTCAGGCGAACATAGATTATCTCAGGTACTACTTTCCCCTGTACTTCTCCGTTCCCGACGAGTTCAGCGAATACGCGAACGGTATCATCGCGGGAGCTTCCGACACCATTTCTCTCTGGTCTTCCGTCTACGGCAGGAATATAGATACACTTGATGTTTTCATCACCAGTTCTGTTCCGGATCTTTCAGCGGTTGTTGACTTTCAGCAACTTTTCTGTTCCAGTTCCAGTGCCTGGGGAAGCGCCACTTCCAGTGATCCTGTTCTTCAGGGTGCTCCCGCCATTTCCAGAAATATGGACTACTATGTGGACACACAGGAAACAATCTTCGATAAGTGCATACTGGTGGTTCACGATCCTGAGGCGGGTCAGGACTGGATATCAGTGACATTCCCGGGATTCATAGGATGCCTCTCCGGAATGAATGAATCCGGCCTGAGCGCCGCTCTCAACATGGGTAATTTTCAGGGTACTTCACAGACCAGTCCGGAATTCGTTCCCATCTGTATGGCTCTGGCTCTGGGTTTATCAAGTGAAGATTTTGACAACAGCGGTACATGTGATATCAGCGATGTGATGGCTTCTGTCACCACATGGAACAGATCAAACTCTTATGATATCCATATTACTTCTCCAGCGGGCCTCGGCATAAGCGGCAATCCCGCTGTTGTCGCAGAGATCAACAATCACTCGGGTTACGCATTTCGCTACGCTGCCCATGAACCCTCCATTTCACCGGACAGGATGATTCTCACCAATCATCACAGAGTGCTGTACCCGCCCGTATCGTGTTACAGGTACAGCAGACTTCTGGACTCACTTGAAACCAATCCGGATGTTACCCTCGATCGTCTGTGGAACTTCATGGGCGCTGTAGGCGGATCACCCACTCCGGGTGTCGGCGGTACTCTCCACACAATGATTTTCCAGTCGGAGCAGCGAAGGACAGGACTTGCCTTCGCGTCTTCGGGAACGGCCCCATACAGCAAGAACCCCGAGTGGATTGAATGGTCTGATCTCTACCCCAACCATGATCCGCAGTCGGTTGAAGAGGAGCCAGCTCACCCGGTAACACTGCATGTTTGTCCCAACCCGGCTTCATCTGTACTTTACATAACTGCGGGAGTTTCAAATGCAGACCGGCTCCAGTTGTTTGACCTCAGCGGAAGGCAAATGAATATTTCATTCTCTCCGACTGCCGGCGGTCAATTCACAGCGGATATAAGCAATTTGAGGTCAGGGCTTTACCTGCTGGTAAATGACTCGGGCGAACCAATTGAAAGCGCTTCTTTCCTGGTTCTCAGATAGCTACGTGAGCTTGCTTGCAGCACGGTGCGGTTAAGTGGCAATTTCCTGTTCTATTCGCAGCAGATGTATTAGAGCATCGTCTTTATTCAGTTGAAAGAGTGCCGGCGGATTCATGAATGCAAAACCGTTCCGCATTATTCCTATTGGTATCCCGTAAATCAAATTTGGGTCGCTGAAGGTAGTAGCAGAAATATCCCTGAAAACTGACTCTGGGTTTAACATGCCAAGTGGGGTTACTTCAATGTCGCAGCCAACCTGGGAGTTTACAATATCTTCCATCACATTGATCACAGCAAGATTATCTACGGCTTGTGCTATCAATAACCCGCATAGTTCTTTCGGGCACACAAGTCCAATATTTGCGGGGTCTTTTTTGATGGGTTTATTTGTTTCGCGTTTCGAATGAATGTTGTTAAGATACATCAGCCTGTCGTTATCTGCGCTTGATGAAGTTTCAATTACGATATGTCTGTGAGGGATGCCCCGGTCTTTTTCCAGTTCACGTATTCTCAGCAGTATTTCTCCGCTCTTGTAGCCGGTCTCATAAATGCCTTCACTATCGGAAGTGTCCACGAGTATAAATATGCCACCGATATTATCATCTGCTATCCAGGGCTTCAGGAATCCTGGATCATTTGTCGCTCCGACCGATATCCGCAGGTCTTCACGGCAGGCCTCTGCTTCCGCCCGGAACCTGTCACTCTTTGTCAACAAATGTATCTGCCCGGGGAGATTTCTCAAGTTGTGGATTATCGCTGGAACCTGAGCATTCCAGCCGATGATAAGCAGGTCGAGATCATCCGCATAGGTGCTTTCTATGGAATCAGGGGTTATCTCGATACTGGTGTGTGTGCTTTTTGCATTGCTGCGCAGCAGTGGCAGATTAATCATGTTGTTACCTTCGGAGAGATATACGATACTCTCGTAGTTACCCATATCCGCGCTTGCATCTGATTCCTTCGGAACAAGGATTAATTGGCCGTTAAGTGTGAGTCCCAGAGGCTTTACCGTAGTGTTCTCCGATGCTCGACACAGTTCTAAGAAGCTCCTTTTAAGCCACCTCTTCGGTACGCGCTCTGCATAAATATTTGCGGTTCTTGAGTGCAGAATATCTCTGAAGACCTGTTCCAAACCCGGTTTCAGCTTTGCCTGGCTTAGCAAATGACCACCGAATGACAGTGTTTCAAGTGCAGTACCTCCCAGTGCCTCAATTGTGTTGTGCATACGTTTGTCTTCGGTGCAAGCCAGCAGGCGTGACGCATTCCCCTTCTTTGTGTGTGAAGCTATGTAGGAAACCAGCAGGAATGTCTGTTCATCCCGTTCATCCAGGTTGGCGAGTTCTCCGCGGGCCGGAGGAATAATAACAGCTCGGGCTCGCTGGATTGCTGCTCTTTCAAGAGTGTGTGGATTGGTGATTGCTCCGCGAACATATTGTATGCCGAGTTCTCGAATATCTTCTGACATATCTCCGTCGTTTACTATGTATATGCGCTGTTGGAGGCCAGGTTCCCGTCTGAGCAGGTTTCGAAGCAATGTTTGCGCATGTTCACTCCAGCCTATTATTACAAAGTGGTTGCGAAGACCCATGGTTTTCCGAAAGAACCTTTTGGAACGATTGAACATATCCGGCAACAGCCCAACCAGTGAAGTGTAGAAAAGAATTCCCGGGATTTTAACCCAATCCCCGAAGGCTTGTGCTCTGGGGTTTGTCAATTCGGTCCAGAAGCTGCCGCCTGTCGCAAAGACCTGAACGGTCCATGTTAGCGCTTTTCCGAAAGAACATCCCTCCATTCCCGCCACTATCAACGTTGAGCCTATGATTATTGCGATATTACCGTAAATAAGCAGCATGTATGGCAGGCCTGGTGTCCATCCAAAACCTTTCCTCACCATAGGCCGGAACTGTTTGACTACACGTGTAAGGCGCAGCCATCGAGTAAACGCACGTATAGTTCTCAGGCCTCTCAGCAACCTCAGGTGGTCAAAGCGCACAAACGATAGCAGAGCAAGCAAATCGAACAAATACCATTTGTTGAATACTTGTGTTTTTAAAATAACTCTTATCTCGCGCGAGTAAACGCGTACTTTTCCGAATTTGCCAGTTGTTCTTAATCCCTTAAGTCCTGACCAGTCCGGTAAAAACAGTGTTCTGAGAAGGAGTTCTATAAGGAATGACCAGAACAGGATACTTGTAACCAATGGTTTTTGTACTAATTCAAAATATATACGTTCATCAGTTGAGATCCACTGCAGAATCATTTGGACAATTGCAACGGATGTTACGAAGTGCATCAGACGAGAAAGATAGAAAGACATAAGTTTCCGGAAGACTGCCTGCATCTGAACCTTCGATCTTTCTACTCTTTACTAATCAATATGAAACTCTAAATTTCGTGTTACCATTGGCACTGCTCAGAACAAGACACAAGACACCCAGTTAACTGGCATACATCTTTCAGATGGGAGAATACACAGGACAAACCTGACTTGTCAAGCCGGTGAGTCGTTTGATTTATCACTTCGGGAATTTTGGTGTAGTGGTGATTGCAGTATGCACGAGGATCCGTAGCAGGAGGTTTTTGCAGTTCGGGAGACAAGGCAGGAGATAGTCTTATCTCCTGCTAAAAGTTGTACTTTATTCAACGGTTTCGAACTCAATTTAGATTAGAACCGTATCATACCAGAGACGGTATTCTGTCCCCTTGAACATCTTTCTGCTTTCTTCAGGCAGGTTCTCGTACCGGTAATTTTGTGATTCCGGTGCGTTCTGCCCGGCATACCTTCTGTGCAATACCTGTCTTCCGGCAGGCGTGAAGAAACTCTCTGCCGGGGTACCGTTCTGCCAGCTCCAGAACACAGCAAGACAGTGTCCATAGTTGATGTCTCCAATGGTCAGGTTTACAACACGGGCAGAATATTCATCACTCTCTCCATTGGAATAGGAGGCCGGAAACAGCTCTTCACCTTCCTTGAAGAATCGTGTTTGAGGGTATGCTTCATCTGCTGTTACAGTCATTACCCAGTCAAAGCCATCTGAAGTTCCGGCAAAGTACTGAAGTACATTGGGGATATGCGGTTCGCAGTCTGAATGCTCAATTAAAACCTCAAAACATGCTTTGCCGAAGATTCCCACTTTTCTTACCACCTGGGTATGTGCGGTCTGGGTAAGAATGCCGCCGGGATAATCGAAGAACCGGCAGGTTTCTTCAAAACCCTCCTTCAGGATCGTACCGAAGTAGAGTCCCGGCCCAGTGGTGTGTACTGTCATTGTCTCCTCAGGGAGTTCCTTAATTTTGATAACTGGTACTGCATTCACCGGCTCCGGAGTTATTCCTGTTCTTGACATGCTCAAAACCTCTTTCCTCATTTTGATCCGACCTTCCCATAGACGGCGTTTTACTGTGCCGGGGGGAACACCGAGTCGTGCGGCAACCTGCTTTTGAGAATAGCTGGAGAGGTAAGTCAGACGGGCGGTTTCCCGCAGTTTCGGAGACAGTCGGGAAAGAGCCAGCAGAGCCAGTTCTGTTTGTGAGGTGGAATCTCTGCCTTCCACTTCCGCTCTCTCTTCGGCAGTGTCCTCTCTTAACTGCACAAATTTCGGTTCGCGTCGCAATCTGTTACGGGCGATGTTCCTGGCTATCAGTCTTACCCATCCTCCGAAATTGTACGGTTCTTTCAGGGTGGAGAGTTTCAGAAAGCTTCTTAACAGCGCCTCCTGAATGACATCCTCGGCATCATGACTGTTGCCTGTAAGCCCTGTGAGTTCAATGAGTATTCCAGCTCTGCAGCGCTTTGCAAGCTCATTGAAAGCAGACAAGTCACCAGCCTGTGCTGCTGCTACAAGTTCTCTTTCCGATCCGATCTCAGTTCTGACCATAAATCCTCCATGCTATACCCCGATAACCCGGAAATGATACAGAGGTTCGGTTTCAGCTGGAATTGGAATCCGGGTATTTAACAAGTTAACTGAGGCGACACGGTCACTATATGCTAATATCAAGGGGTTCAATCAAATAAGAACGATTTTTGTCAAATGTCCCGACGACCCTAAGCTTCGGCGAACAGAGTCTTTTCCCTGACATAAACTACCTGGCCGGGGCCTCCGCCTTTCATGCGCCTGACATACTTCACAAGGGTCCAGTCAACCGGGACAACGCCGTTGGTGGTGCTGTGCTTTGCAGCAATACGGGCAGCCTGATCCATAACCGCCGCGCTGGGATTGTCAGCCCTGCCGTCCCGTTTGAGTATTACATGCGCCCCGGCGACACCGCGTGCATGGAGCCAGATGTCATCTCTGCCCGCAATTTTGAATGTAAGGTTATCGTTCTGCTTTGCGTTCCTGCCAACCAGGCATCGCCAGCCTCCTTCAAGGATGTATTCAATAGGGGCGCCGGTAGTTTTCTTTTCGGGTTTTCCCAGTCTGGTCAGATGTTTTGTTACTTCCTGATCACTCATTGTATCAAGTCGATTATGGATGTCTTCAAGGTAGCCTGTTCGTTCCATTGAAGTAAGAATGCGTTCTTCAAGACGGTTCTTTTCAAGGTGAACTTTTCCCGCTTTCCTGAAATATTTGTTTGCATTCTCGACCGGGTTCAGAGACTCCTTCAGCTTAACGGCAATCTCTGTTCCCTGCCAGTCTGTGAGAGTGGCGTTTTTCATCCCCTTTCTCAAGTCTTTTTTGTTGGTAAGAATGAGGTTGCCCCAGCTCCGGAGTTCATCAGGACTGACCAGACGATCAAGAGATTTTTGTGAACTTCTGGTTTTTTTCTTTTCCGAAGAGAGCCGTTTCTTCAGAATAGTTCCGAGTTGAGTCCGTGACGGGCGGTACTCTTCCTTCTTTTTGTCCGCTGCCTCAGTTTCCGGAGGAGCCAGTGGGTCCTTTACCGGATGGCCGTCTCCCAGTGGGACGGGGACTCTGCCGAACTCGGTCTGCCATGGAGTGAAGTCCTCTTCAATAAGTCGTTTACCAAGCTCTTTCACAGTTTCGGATACTGTTTTTACATCGGCAATGATGGATCTGGCGGATGCGGGCCCCACGCCTTCAAGATTCTGATAGAGAAGTTTCGGGGTAACATCTGCCTGAAGGAGCTTCTGCACTTCTTTTGAGCCCCATTCCTCCGGAGGGAATCCTGATGAAGGGGGAGATTTGTATACCACACCGGGTGAAATGGATCTGAATCGGTTGACACCGGATAGAACTTTTCTGAGACAGGCGAGAATTCTGTTGTCCGCCTGCCTTACCAGTATGATGTTTGCGTTCCTGCCTGTGGCCTCGAAGATCAGTCTGATGCCGCCTGCGTCATACGGGCTTCTGCTGGCGAAGTGAATCTCGATTACCCTGTCGGCGCCCTGCTGAATTACCTTTTTCACAGGAGCGCCTTTAAGATGGTGTTCCCAGGACGGTGAGTCAGGCGGTATGGTGGATGCTTTGTCAGTCCACCAGAGACCCGGCGAGTCAGGCTTCGCGTGAAGGTGCAGCCACCCGGTGCCGAATCCCAGCGAAAGAGTGGACGACGAAGTCATTCCCACAGCTCCGCAGCTTTTATCCATTATCGATTTTTCGATGAGAGGCCTCAGAGCGCTGTAGTATATGCCTTCCATTATTTTTCTTCTCGAGGGAAAATAGTTCTATCCAGCTGCCGTTGTTTCTTGTAATCGTAATCGGGGTCGAACTCAATTGTTCCAAATAGAGACACTATTTTCATTTGTTCACGGTGTTTCTCTTCAAATTCTACAGGTTTGTTTTTTTCCGGTTGCTTTTCTGTCATATTCATCCCCTTAACGAGAGTATCACATTTTTAGATGTGCATAGTCAAGCTGTTACAGTCTGTTACCGGGTTTCAGTGGACAATCGACTCGGCTCTATAGATAATAAGATATGTGCAGGGGCAATTTCACCGAGGGGAATTTTCTTTTATGGAATCAATGACAGGGTTTGGAAATAGTTCTCAACTTGTTGACGAGTATAAGATTACAGTGCTTGTGAAGTCTGTGAACAACAAGGGGCTTGGATTGCACTTCAGAATGCCTCGTGAGGCCGCCCATCTGGAGGAGACTCTTTACAGGCGGGGGAAAGAACTCTTTTCAAGGGGCAGAGTAGATGTGAATGTTTCCGTGGAGTCTGATTCGGGCGGTGCTCTTCCTGAACCGGATATTACACTTGCCAGAGCCTATCTGGAAGGTGCCGATAAACTTGCAAAGGAATTCTTTCTGACTTCCAGTCCGGACGCATTTCGGCTGGTTACCCTTGCGGGCATGATGCGGGTGCCTGATCCTTCCGCGGGCGAGGGATTTGACCAGAGCCTGCTTTCCGCAGTCGAGGAGGCTTTTCAGGGGTTGCTGCTCTCCAGGAGGGAAGAGGGGAATGGTCTGGCCCTGATGTTCGCGGGGAGTCTGAAACGGATAGGCGAACTTTCCGGTCCTGTCGCAGAGGCGCACGGCGAACGGGTCGCCCATCTCTTTGCCGAGAGGACGAAAAGAATTACGGAGTTGCTGGGAGACGCAAAGATTGACGAGAACAGGCTTGCCCAGGAAATGGCTCTGCTCTCTGACAGGATTGACATAGCCGAGGAGTATCAGAGGCTTGCGGCGCACATTCAATCCGGGCTGGCGGTTCTTGCAGACAACGGATGCGGCAGGAAGCTGGGCTTTATTCTTCAGGAAATGCACAGGGAGCTGAACACCATGGGCTCAAAGGTGGATTGCTCCGAGGCGGTACATCAGGTCATAGAGATGAAGGACATCCTCGGCGGTCTGCGGGAACAGGTCGCAAATGTTCAGTAGCGGAATGCTTTTCGTTCTTGCGGGGCCGTCCGGGGCTGGAAAGACAACTCTTGCTCATCATCTGGTTGATACATTTCCAGGAACAGACTTTTCCGTTTCCACCACCACTCGTTCTTCCCGCGGTGAAGAAGTACACGGGAAAGATTATTTCTTCGTGGATGACAGGGAGTTTACCCGCAGAGTGAAGAACTCCTACTTCCTTGAGTGGGCGCATGTACACGGGAAGAGGTACGGTACTGAAGCTTCCTGGGTACGGAAGCAGATGGCACGGGGCAACAGTGTAATCCTTGATATTGATGTTCAGGGAGCGGTGCTGGTCAAGGAAGCAA
>JAUVIS010000153.1 GCA_030592635.1 Candidatus Fermentibacteraceae bacterium
GAAGAACCTCCTCCCGTTGAGGAAGAAGTAAGTACTCCGCCTGAGGCAGAGGCTCCAGCGGAAGAATCACAGGCTCCTGACCTGAATGCCATGTTCGGTGGCGGCGAGCCCGAGGAAGAACCTCTTCCCGTTGAGGAAGAAGTAAGTACTCCGCCTGAAACGGAGGCAGAGGCTCCAGCGGAAGAGTCACAGGCTCCTGATCTGAGTGCCATGTTCGGCGGCAGCGAGCCCGAGGAAGAACCTCCTCCCGTTGAGGAAGAAGTAAGTGCTCCGCCTGAAACGGAGGCAGAGGCTCCAGCGGAAGAGTCACAGGCTCCTGATCTGAGTGCCATGTTCGGTGGCAGCGAGCCCGAGGAAGAACCTCCTCCCGCTGCGAGCAAAGAAAGCTCAACAGAGGGCGTTCCGGATGTTAGTACTGAAGAAGAAGTAAGCGCTCCGCCTGAGGCAGAGGCTCCAGCGGAAGAATCACAGGCTCCTGATCTGAGTGCCATGTTCGGTGGCAGTGAGCCCGAGGAAGAACCTCCTCCCGCTGAGGAAGAAGTAAGTGCTCCGCCTGAAACGGAGGCAGAAGCTCCAGCGGAAGAACCTCCTCCCGTTGAGGAGAAAGTAAGTGCTTCGCCTGAAGCGGAAGCGGAGGCTCCAGAAGAGGAACCACGGACTTCCGACATAGATGCCATCTTCGGCGGCAGTGAGTCCGAGGAAGAACCTCCTCCCGCTGAGGAAGAAGTAAGTGCTCCGCCTGAAGCGGAAGCGGAGGCTCCAGCGGAGGAACCACGGAGTTCCGACATAGATGCCATCTTCGACGACAGCAAACCTGCTGAAGAGGAAAAGGCTGCTGAGGCAGCCGCGGAGATTTCTGTTGTTGTGCCCGTTGTGCCGGAGAAAGCGGCAGAGGATTCTGCTGAAGGGGAAGAAATTACTCCGGAAGTGGAGGAACCTGTTGAGGTATCCACTGTACCTTCCTGCTATACCCTGCTTCCCGGAGACAGTAACGCGCTGTGTGTGATGAAGCTGGAAGACGGCAGCGCAAGGGTTATAAGGGCTCTCGTTGTCGCGGTGGAGGGGTCTGTTTCTCTGGATGGAGAAGTCCTTAATGGCAGTGGTCTGGTCTGGATGGGACAGGGTAATCTTACTCCTGTTGTGGTAAGATGCAGAGAAGGAATGACTGTGCGTATTGATCGGGTGGCGGTCAGACCGATTCAGGTTGTCCACAAAACTTGTGGTGTTGGTTCTGTTCCATCTCTGTGCAAGTTCTATGGAGGCGGAAACGACAGCAGTATTCTCATGTTCGTTACCGGCAGACTTAAAAAGTTGAAAGTAACATCCGGTCTAAAAGTTAGAGGGGGAAGTATTGTTGCGGCGGATCCAGAGGTTTCCTTCACAGAGGAAGAGTCCGGCTTTCTCTCTCTCTCCGGTGAAGGAATGGTGATAATCTCCGGCTGAGGCTTGCGCAGAGAGTGTGGAATGTTCTATTATCGGGGCTCGTGTGGGGATGTAGCTCAGTTGGAAGAGCGCTGCCTTCGCAAGGCAGAGGCCAGCGGTTCGATCCCGCTCATCTCCACCACTCATTCAAGAAATGGTGTAATGGATGAAACGCCAGTCAGGTAATCAGCCAGGCGCTGATTGCAGTGTAGCATGGCAACTTCAGAATGGTCGCAGTCGGGTTCAGCGAGACATGGCTGCCGATGGATTCAATGGCGACTACCCGTATGCAGGGGTGACGGTTGTAGCCGAGAACAGGAGTCCGGAGGATGATTCTTCGGCATTAATCACTGTTGAAACAGTGAGAGATATTTTCGCTGAGGGTGTGGCCTTCGGCGTTGAAGATGTCTTGCGGGACTCTCTGCTGGAAGCTGCTGAAATCATTCGCGACAAGAAACTCTCCGGATGCAGCGCAGCGGCAATCGCATTCAGTGGCACCCACTTATGGTATGCCCTGGCAGGAAATTGCAGGATATACAAGATTGATTCCGATGGAGTAAGCTGCATTGTTCATGATCAATCTGCTGCAAATGAGATGAATATGTCTCCGGATCACCTGGATTACCATAAAAGAATAAGAGAATTGAGCTGGTGGATTGGAAGCTCAAGATCTGACAATCCGATTTGCGGTCATGCCCGTATCAAGCAGGACACAACTTACATCATACTTACAGCGGGCGGGTGGACTCAATTTGAAAAAAATGCTCCTGCAGTTCACCGCAAGGGAATAAAGAGAACATCCGGAGGCTGGCTTTCTTTCCTCGTCAGAGATATGAAACTGGCATACCGGCGACAGGGTGGTGCTCTCGGCGCAGTCTCCGGGGTGAAGAAAGGAAGCGGAAGCTCCATATCGTGGAAATCACTGATTTGTATGGCCGTGCTTTTTGGTTTGATTGGTTTTCTTGTTTTTGCCAGTCCATTTTCAGTCAGCCCTGAAATTGATGAAAAGACGGATTTGTTCTCCACTGATTTAACAGAAGAAATTGTTCAACCACTTTTAACGGATACGGCTTCAAGTACAGATGCTCCCGGGGAACCAGGATTGCTCGGCATGGTTACAGACAGCTTGTTCTCTGCAGAGCAGGAAACACCGGAAACTGTAATACCTGACATTTCCGCTGATCTCCCTTTGCAGATTGTACAGGTGGGAGGCAGTGTTCCACCTCTGAGTCCTGACACATTTGCCGTCAGCCTGAACTCTGAACCGGATCTTCAATGGGAGAATTTCGCACCGGGTATTTATGCAATCAGAGGAGACACGGCATCTGTCATGCTGGCCCGGATTATCAGTTCAGCTTATCCGGGACTCGAAATATTGGAGCTTGATCGTATCATTACCGTCAGAGAGAATGGAGTAGCCGAATCCGCCAGATGGCTTTCCGGCCTTTCTCCGGATAGTTCAGCCAGCACTGGTGTTGTTGTGGAGACAAGAAGCAGCGTCGCCGGAGGGGCAAACTGGATAAGGAATTACCCTGTTTTCACAAACGGGAACAGAACTGATCGTGCGGATGAAGCAGGCGGCTTCATGGGAGATTCTCTTCCTGGACTTCCATCTTTAAGAAATCCACGCTGCTACAGACTTGTTGTTGTTCTCTGAATATGACTATCTGTCAGCACCGGCAGAAATGTCTTTACCACTCCTTACAGTATCACCGGATAGTTTTGCGATCTTGAACCGCTTCACGATGACATGACATTTGAGACTTGAAAAATATCAGTTTTTTGTCTATCTTTGCGTGCCGGCCACTCTAGGTGGGGAACTAGCGGTGCCCTGTACTCGCAATCCGCTGTAGCGGGGCCGAAGGCCTGGCGCGGCGTTGTTCTTTGGAGTGCGCTTCGAATACTGGTTTAACAGGCAGAACCCGCGCGGCGCAGCCCCGCGAACCCGGTCAGAGCCGGAAGGCAGCAGCCGTAAGTGGAATGTTGCGGGTGATGCGGATACTTTTGTTTGTGCCTTTATTCTGATTCACTTTTAAGGACTCGTCAATCCGGGTTGAGCGGTCGGCACTTCCAACAGCAGACAGGGGGTCATATTGAGTTATCTTGTGTTTGCACGAAAGTGGAGACCTCAGACTTTTCGTGATGTTATTGCTCAGGAACATGTAACAAAGACACTGCGCAATGCCATTGAGAGTGAACGGATCGGTCATGCCTATCTGTTTGCAGGTCCCAGGGGTGTGGGCAAAACAACCACAGCAAGAATTCTTGCGAAAGCTCTGAATTGCAGCAGCGGGCCAACTCCTGATCCGTGTATGGAGTGCGAAGCCTGCGCGAGAATCGCGGCGGGAGGTCACCTCGATGTGCTTGAGATCGATGGTGCCAGCAACAGGGGAATCGATGAGATCAGAGATCTTCGAGAGAAGGCTCGATACGCCGCCGCAGAAGGTGGTTACAAGATATACATCATCGATGAGGTTCACATGCTTACCAGAGAGGCATTCAATGCTCTTCTGAAGATACTGGAAGAACCGCCTGACAAGGTAATTTTCATATTTGCCACAACTGAACCGCGAAAGGTACCTGCAACAATTCTGAGTCGCTGTCAGAGGTTTGACTTCAGAAGGATACCCTCTTCCGTTATGGGAAAATACATCAGCGATGAAGCAGGCAAAGAGGGTATAACAATAAATTCTGACGCATTAAGTCTTGTGTGCAGGGCATCCGGCGGAAGCATGAGGGACGCTCTTTCCATAATGGATCAGCTTGTGAGCTTTTCCGGAAAAGACATTGCAGGTGAATCAGTCTCAAAACTTCTTGGCCTGGTGGAGGCTGATCTTCTGGCAGACATCTCCGCGTCGGTTTTGCATTCGCAGGGAACCAGAGCCCTTGATCTTGTTGAGGATGCTCTTGTACGCGGATACAGTATTGAGGAATTGATTGAAGCGCTAATCGGCTTTTTAAGGAACCTGCTTCTTGCGGCCTCCGGTGCAGAGAAGGGAATTACAGACCTTTCGGACAGCGAGATTGTTTTAATACAACAGACTGTTGCCGGTGTCTCTGATGTGCATGTACTTAATGTTCTCAGGCTTGTTGGGGGCGCATCGGATCAGATCAGAACCGGTGCCTCTCCCAGGATTTCCCTTGAAGCTGCCCTGATGACCGCGTCTAAACTGGGTATTGCATTTGGATTTGAAAATCTTCCTTCTGTGACAGAGAGGGTCGCGGTTACTGCTGTGTTATCCGGGATGAATGAGAGTACTGTCAGCAGCGAGGCCTCCACGGAGGGTGAGGGTGTCACGAATATCAGTACAGAAGTTTCAGATGAGGGCGTCCCGAGCGTCAGCACGGAGAGCAGCCCTGCTTCAACCGGGGGCGTCCCGAGCGTCAGCACGGAGAGCAGCCCTGCTTCAACCGGGGGCGTCCCGAGCGTCAGCACGGAGAGCAAAGAAACTTCAACC
>JAUVIS010000024.1 GCA_030592635.1 Candidatus Fermentibacteraceae bacterium
ATCACCATCGTTGTTACCATCGTGGGTTAGAATATGAAGCAATTCTCTCTGCTCTTCCCATGTGGTGGCGGGAGAAACTCCCAGACTGTCAAAAAGCTCTACATTGTAGTAGATGAGCGGCACACTCTTGTTGAACGGAAAAGAGTACACTCTTCCGTCAAAGGTGTTGTTCGCCTGAAATACGGGGAAAAAGTCATTCCACATTTCGTCAGTGTACGCGGAGTCAGCTTCCATGAGAGAGTCAAGAGGAACCAGCGTCTCCCCTCGAATCAGCTGAGCGGTCCAGGTCTCGTAGGCCTGGGCCATCGCGGGAGGCGAATCAGCCATGACTCCTGCCATGATTTTCTGACTGAGAGCGCTGTAGTTGCCCATGCACACAGGCACAATTTCTATATCGTCGTGCAGCGAATTGAACTCGGCTATCAGGGAATCTTCAAGCACATCACCCAGAGGACCGCCCATGGCATGCCAGAACACAACCTGTACCGGGCCGGACTCAGAATCAGCCTCCCTGCCGCATGCCGCAGCCAGGAGAAGAGCCAGCAGAACCGCAAACGAATACCTCAGAACAGACCCCCTCCGATGAGTACGAAAACTGAGAAACTTTAACGCGTAATATAAGACCAACCCCGTGCCGAATGGAGAACAGCCGAAAAACCCGGCTTGCGCAACCCTTATCAACACATTTGCATCAGTGTTGTAAACGGCTATAATCGGTTCGAGGCTGTTGTTAACAGTTTAAGATTGTTCGAAAACCGGTAATACCAATCAGGAAGGATTTGCGGATGAAAAAGATTTTCCTTGCTCTCGCGGCTGTTTTTGTTCTTGCCATGGCCTGCGGAGGCGGCGGAACACCCGACCAGGTTGTAAAGAAGTTCTTTGATGCACTCGAGAACGCCGATGGCAACGCTCTTGTGGCCTGCATGTCGGAAGAAGCTCTTGAAGACATGAATGAGGGTCTTGAGGAACTGAAGGAATCGCCTGAGGAAAGTGTCGCTTTCTTCGCCATGATGGACGTCGAAATTACAACGGATGAAATTGAGAACATGTCGGCGGGAGACCTTATATCCGCAATTCTCGGAAGTGAGGTATTCTCGGATGAAAGGACTGATTTCAGCGATATTGAAATAGGCGAAGCCATCATCGATGAAGAAGAAGGAGACGCAAAAGTACTTGTAACCATTGATGGTGATACCGAAGAGTTTGAGCTTGTCCTGGAAGACGGCAACTGGAAAATAGATGACGGTCTGAACTTCTTTTAGACTCTCCTTGTTCCCGGGCGTCCTCAGGGGCGCCCTTCTTTTATGCCAGTTGCCGCAGGTGACTGCAATCCTCACTGAAGGCCGACATTTGCACAGGGGTTGCAAATGGCTATAATCGGCCAGTGTTTGCGTTTTTTCGGTTATCAACTAAATGTTGTTCAGTGGAGAGGTGTTATTCACCCTTCCGTACTGGGCAACACCAATCAGGAGGGGTTCTCAGATGAAGAAGTATGCTCTTGCTCTTACGGCAGTTTTTGTTCTTTCCATCGCCTGCTTCGGCGGCGGCGGAACACCGGATCAGGTTGTTCAGAAGCTCTTTGACGCAGTAGAAAATGGTGATGGAGACGCAGTTGTCGGCTGCCTTTCAACCGAGGTTCTTGACGGCATCAATGAGGGTCTTGAAGAATTGAAAGCTGACCCGGAGGGAACTGCCGCTATGGCCGTTATGATGGGCATTGAAATCACACCTGAAGAGGTCGCGGATCTCACAGCAGGCAAGGCAGTTACAATCGTTCTCAGCAGCGAAATGGTCACAGCGGAAATGCCGGATTTCAGCTCTGTTGAAATCGGCGAAGCTGTTATTGATGGCGATATCGCAATGGTTCCCGTTACATTTGACGGAGACACGGAAGAGATCGAGCTTGTCCTTGAGGGCGGCAGCTGGAAAATTGGCGGCGAAGGCATGGGCTTCATGTAAACCGCTACCTGTCAAGGGCGCTCTTCGGAGCGCCCTTTTTCTTTGTGCGCTGCTGTCCCGCCTTTCTATTCTATCAGATCGCCGGTATATACATTCAACGGAATTCACAGACCTGACAGTTCCAGACGGATGTACTTTAACAGAAAAGGTTTACAGATGAAGTTATTTTCTATCGTTCCTGCAGCACTCTGCATTCTTTCCATCGCCTGCGGTGGTGAAACTCCGGAACAGGTTGTAGAGACATTTTTTGAGGCCTATGAAAACGCGGATGGTTCCGCTCTTGTCAACTGCATGTCCAGCGAGGGATTGTCAGATATCAACGATTACATTGATCAGTTGAAAGAAACACCCGAAGAAAGTGCCGATTACATGTCCATGATAGGCATAGAGGTCACCGCCGAGGATATGGAGAACATGACCGCGGGCGATTTCGTCACTGCCCTTTTCAACAGCCCTGTTTACGCGGATCAACTGCCGAACTTCAGCAACGCTGAGTTCGGTGAAGCAGCAATCTACGGAGACCGAGCACTGGTTCCGGTTACAATGGAGGGCGGCACAGAAGAGATAGAGCTTGTCCTTGAAGACGGCAGCTGGAAGATAGTCGGCGATGGTATGGAAATATTGTAAGGGCAGATCAGGAAAATCAAAAGCCTGGCATAACCGGTTAAGCCAGTTGGGCGCCCGTTGGGCGCCCTTTTTTCAGTCTTTCGCCGCCGGGCAGGCAGGGCAGTCAGGACAGGTGGAGCACTCTGAAGGCTTAGAAGCTTTCTTGTAATCTGTCTGGTAAAACCCGCTTCCCTTAAAAATAATCCCAGCGCCGGAACCGATCAGCCTTCTGACTTTACCGCCGCATTCAGGACATTCCGTATCCGGCTCCGCGGACATGTTCTGGAATTTCTCGTATTTGTTTCCGCACCCGTCGCAGACATAATCATATGTGGGCATCGTAATCCTCCTTCTATCTTCAGAATTGCAGAAATTATACTACACGGGGCAACCCCGGAGGTTCCTCAGTTTTCATCCAGTCTTATGTTTCCTCTGGAAACTGCAAGACCTGCAATAATAACGGGAATGAATTGCGTGGCGTGAAACACAATGGCCATAGCCTTCGCCCGGGAATCAGGAATCCCCGTGATGGCGGGAAAAAGAACACCCAGGGCATAATGAACAGTTCCTGCGCCGGCGGGCGTAGGTATGAGCATCCCGAAACCGGCGAGAACAAGGATCAGCGGAGGATAAAACCACTCCCACGGCATTTCCAGAGCGTAGAATACCGGGATGACAGATACGCAGAGAGAGAGCCATACACCGACCGTAAGCGCTGATACTCTGACCATCTCTCCGGGATCCTTCAGGATATCAAGACCGGTGGCGAAATCCAGCAGCATTTTCTCTACCTTTGACGCAGCCTTGTTAAAATGAAGCTTGCGAAGAGGATACACCAGAATCCCGGCAGTAGCTTCATGCCATTTTCTGAGGGCAATCAGAATAAACAGAATCGCGATGTAACCGCACCCTGCCGCAATAAGCCCTCCCCTTACAGATTCCGGCAGAAAACCCCACATAACGGCCATTACCGCCAGAGTCAAACCTGTGAGGGCAAGGCCGTCAAACAGTCTTGCAATCACAACGGTTGCAAATGACGAAACAAAGGGAATCCCGGTTTTCCGGGAAAGCAGTGCCGATCGGGCAAATTCCCCCAGCCGTCCAGGCAGAACACTGTTAAGCATGAATCCGGTTAAAAGAGGCGGGGCGGCCACAGTTCTGCTCACTTTTTTCATCGGAGAGAGAAGCGTTACCCACCTGTAAACCCTGAATACATAGCTGGAGGCAAGAGCGGGTATAACCAGGAGTGTGTAGCCCCAGCGGGCATTGCTGAAAACACTCTTCAGTTCAGGCCAGTCTGTATTTCTGAATGTAAGCCAGATCGTTGCCGCAGCGATGACTATCCCCAGAGTCAGCTTGATTGCGTTCTTATTCTTCTTCAGCAAGAATTTCCTCCAGCCCGTAACAGACAGCGTGAAGGGCCACCAGCATTTGTTCCTGGGTGAAGCTGGTTGCCGCCGTGTTGGATTTCCAGTGAAGGTCAGCCCACTGAGTGTGTTCACATTGTGCCGATGTAAACGCGATCACACGAAGGCCTGATTCCCTGGCGGTCTCCGCGGCTTTGAGAACATTCGGGCTTCCCCCGCTGGTACTGATTGCGATAAGAACATCACCTTCTCTGCCCAGAGCTTCCACCTGACGGGAAAAGATATTCTCATAGCCGGAATCATTGGCAACAGCTGTGATTACAGCAGGGTCAACAGTCAGGGCAATGGCTGCCATAGCCTCGCGATCCCGCCTGAACCTGCCTACCAGCTCTCCGGCAAAGTGAGATGCGTCTGAAGCGCTCCCGCCATTGCCGCATACAAGAACTTTTCCGCCTCGTTTAAAGCACCTGTTCAATTCATCTGTGATCTCTGCAACTGAATCAGTACCCATCTCGGCCAGCAGAGTTTTTGTTTTCTCAATGTATTTTTTTACAGCATTCTTTGCAGACATAGTTCCATTACCTCTTCCAGCGGCGGTAATTCAATATCTCTCTCAGTTCCAAGGGCTGACCATACAGGTCTGGGGGCCGGCAGGGCAAGCTGTGTCCACTTTGTAGCCTTCACAGCGCCTGCTCCCAGCCTGTCCCGCACCCGGCAGGCAACTTCAAACGGGGTTACAGCACCTGTGTTCACACAGTGATACAGCCCTGTTTTGCTTCTGTCGGCGACTATACCTGCCAGAGTTTCCGCCAAAGAGTCAACTGAAGTAAGACAGGATGTCTGGTCGGAAACAGCGGTAACAATACCGTCATCAAGCAGTTTCCTGATAATCCATGGCAGCAGTCCTTTTTCCCCGAAAAGCCATGATGTTCGTACAACCGCGTTACCCGGATACTCAAGAGCAGCCCTTTCTCCCCGAAGTTTGCTGGCAGCATATATGTTGGCTGGTTCTGTCGGATCAGATTCGAGCAGATACCTGTCTCCTCCATGGGTAAACACCTGATCGGTTGACACGGTAATAAGACGGATGCCGGCGGCAGCAAGGTTTCTGACACCGGTGTGGTGAACATTCTCTGCTTCATCCGGATTCTTTTCACAGTAATCCACATCAGTTATCGCGGAAGTATTCAGGATCACATCCGGCTTCAGTCCGTTTACCGCTGCTTCAACACAATTGAAGTCAGCAACATTGAAGTCGGGGAGATCAAAACCGATACCGTTGTTCCCCAGAAGCTTCATTATCTCAGAACCAAGCATTCCTGATGAGCCCACTACCATAACTTTCATTTTGACTCCCTTCGCTCGGGAAGAGGAAGCACAGGCAGCTTCATGTCATTCAGAATCATGTCCGGTATCTCACTGGTAAGAACCGACCATGGAACTCTGGAAGATTCCTCCAGCTTTTCTTTCAACTTCCCGTCAAGAATCAGATCCCGGGGTGAGTGCGCGTCGCTGCACAAGGCATGGCTGAGACCGTCTCTGAGCAGAAGCCTGGCGGTAGTTACATACTTATCCATCCTTAAAGAGCGCGCGCTGACCATGGTTCCGCAACCCATTTCTGAAAGCTTTATCAGTCTCTCCCTTTTCCGCCTGCACCATCTGTATCTCTCGGGATGCGCAATCAGAGGAGAATATCCCATCCCGATAATCCGTTTCAGCTGTATGAGTGTCTCAATCCAGCTTACTCCCGTGACAAATTCCACCAGCACCCATCCGGTACCGGGATATCTCAGTTCTTCCATGTACTTTAGAGAACTGCCCCGAATCAACAACTCCCCTGCTGCGAGGAAATTTAATCCCGGGGTGTATTTTTCTTCCACCCTGTTCTGAAATTGAAATGTTCTTTTTCTCCTGGTTTCAACAACTTTTCGATGCATGGAGCAGGAGTAGTGCGGTGTAAAGACGATAGTGGAACCAACTTCGAGTTTACGGCTCATTCTTCCCATTATCTCTTCAGCCTCGGAATTAGTCCTTGCGCCATCATCTACCGCAGGAACTATATGCGAATGCAGGTCTATCACTGACAGATGACCACTTCCCTTCTACAAGCTATATTGCTCAATGGGGGAATATCTCAGGATGGGGGTAGCGGTGTCAAAATCGCTTTTATCTGTATTGCTTTTCTCGCTGACATTCGCATTCGCCGCTGAAGGAGAGGAAAAAGCTCTGGAGCGGCTGTCGATTACAACTGATATGCTGATCTGTATCGGTGAAGAAATGGTTGGTGAACCCCTGAGCGGTATGCTTCTTCTCAATGACACACTTTCTATTGAAGTTAGTGTAAGTCCCTCATACAGTTATCAGTTTATTGTCTGGACCGACTCTGCATTCAATTATGTGGACTTCTGGCTTACAGACCCTCTGGGGGAAACACCAAGGGGGGATATCGGAGATCACACGACCATGGCCATTATACCGGACTCTTCGGAAGCTGGAATCTGGCAGCTTGACATGGAACTCCTTGAAGGGGCTTATTCCGACACAGCTTACTATGCAGGTGCTGTTTTCAGAAGATCAAGAATACGGCTGTAAAGCCTTCATTACCATAACACGACCCCTTTCGAGCTTCTCCATCCGGTGAAACCCGGCAGCGCAAAAACCGGATTCAATCTCTTCTCTTCTCTTCGATCTTCCAGTAATAATCATGCAGCCACCGGGCTTAAGAAGGTGAGCGCCCGCAAAAATAAACCTGTAAAGCAGAAGTGGATCTCCTTCCCTGGCTTCCTTTCGCAGGGGATCAGGAGAAGTCCTGCTCTGGTCTGTAGTGTTGTACGGAGGGTTTGCAAGAACAAGATCGGCACAGCCCTTTTTAAAAACGGAGGAAACCATCTCCACCGGGCAGAGAACCGGTTGCCCTGTTGCTCTGTCGAATAATTTGAGAGCTGTCATGGAAATATCCACTCCCACAGTAAAAGCATCCTCAAGATTCGCGTGTTTGAAAACCTCACCGGTTCCTGTGCCGAGATCAAAGCATACTTCGCATTGAATGGTATCCGCCAGCTCTGCAAGGAGCAGAGTATCGGTTGTAATCTCTCTGCCGGGGAGGCTCAGCGGTAATACGCTTTGGCTACAGCGCAGGTCACCCACGGTGTCTCTTCATGCCGCACATCATGCCACTCCTGGATGGACCAGAAACCATCACCGTCCTCCAGCATGTGAAGCTCTGCGATTCCAACTGCCGGAGTTCCGGTTCCGGAGTGGTATGACTGTGGAATAGTGATGGAATACTGCCGATAGATTGTAGCGCTGTCTTCAGGCGCAGCGGGATCAGGGTGACTCATATCAACTAAAAATTCCGCGGTAATTGTGCTGTCTTCGGGGACAATGGTAAACAGCAGACTGACTGTGTCGTTTTCCACAGTCTTTGTCCAGTCGCTGAAATTGTATGTTGTGTAGTCATTGATATCGCTGGTGTCCGCATAGAAAACGAAGGACTCAGCGAGGCAATCCAGATAAAGAGCAGATTTGCCGTTAAGTGCTGACTGCATATTCTCAACTACAATATCGGGACTGGTCGGGTCAAGCCAGACAACTCCCGCATTTGACGGGTCTTCCGGTATCCGCGGCTCAAACAAATTGCATGAGGAGAGAAGAAGGACTGTCAGCACTGATCCTGAGATAATTTTATACATGGTTTCCCCTACATCCTTACGCTGAATCCCACAGTAGCTTTCCAGTAGCTCTCTCTGCTGGAGCTGCTGTAGAATGTTCTGGTAATGTTTGTGTTCAGGGTTCCCCCCATGGCTGCGATAACACTTCGTATACCCACATGGTGAATGTGATCCACTGTTTTGATAGCCAGATCCATTCTGTTTCTGGATGCATACTCGTAGGAGTAGCTGGGAGTTAACCCCACTTTAGCCGAGACATGAAAACCGGCATCCAGAGTAATCCTGTTATTTATTGATTCCTCATTTCTCATAAAAAGATTGTCATCGAATGTTCCCTGATCGCTGAATGTGAATCTGTGAGAAATGCCCAGCGTTGTGCTGTCAGTGGATACCCGACTCAGAGAAAAAGATTCCTCCAGTCTGCGGAAAAGCCTGTCGCTGGCACTGGCCTGCGGGAATATGTATGTGGTGTAGTTAGCGGTAATCTTCATGTTCTGGCTGATTTTCCAGTTGTTGCCCATGTCATATCGGTAGCCCGGGTGAAAAGAGTAAGTAGACGCAGTTTTTGAGTTTGCGCTCTGAGAAGCCATGAGATAGTAACTGCTTCTCTGCTGACCTGTCATGGCACAGGTAACAGTCAGCTGTGAAGAAAGTGGGATACTTGCGGATACTCCAAGGAGATCCCGGTACTCATCTCTGTCATAGTCGTGAGTGTAGCCACTTAATGTATCTCCGTCGTCAATCTCAGTATCATACGAGTAGAGCTCTACAAGCCTCTGGAACACTACCCTGGCTCCACCGGGTGTGTATGACAGTGTTATGTTGAGAAGTTTGTCATCCGTTGACTCACCCAGTTTGTAGGAATTTTCCGTTTCATAAACCTCAACGATGTCTTCTCTGTCTGTAAGAGATCTGGAGAATGCAAAGTCAAGTTCTATATCCTCCGCCATCTCCCACACGAGATTTGAACTCAGTATTCTTCCTGTTCTGTCATCATTTCTTGGATCAACCTCTACAGAGTCAGGATCAGTACTCTCCCAGTGCTTGCGCTCACCGGACCAGCTTGTGCCTATATCAATAAAAACTCCCGGAATAAGCTCTGGAAGCTCCAGATTTTCTGAATGTGACCACGAGTCACCAAGGTGACTCTCCAGAGAATCAATATAAATAACAGAATTTCTGTCTCCTGAAACCTCTGCGGTGATGCTTCCGCCTCTGTACTCATCGGGGAAATAGTAGCTCATTCTGGCGGAGATGCCATCGGCAAAGTTGTTGGTTTCGCTTCCGTAGGAGCGGTTCTCCAGGAAGCTGATAGATGTGTTTATTCCATTGAAGATGGTTTTATTCACAGAAGCACTCACCCTGTAAAAGTCCCCGTCGTTGCTTCCTTCCCCGGACGTGCTTATGTAGTCTCTTCGTTGAATACCTACAGCCGTATTGGTGGTGAGCCAGCTGCCTCGGGAGTATCGTATCGCTCCGGTGATGGATTCTGTTCTGTCATCTCTGACTCTGGAACCGTACCTGTCTTCCAGAGAAATACTTTTTGAGAAAGTCGATGACATATCAACACCATCCATGGGTTTCCAGCTGATCCAGCCGCTTCCTGACCGGAAATCTGTAAACTGATCCAGGCCATCAGCCCTCTTGGCGGAAAAAGAACCGCTTCCGTTCAAACTCACAGTGGGTGAGATGGCATCAGAAACCGAAAAACTGTTGCTCAAAGTGGTGGTTTCCTTGATCTGATCCATATTAAGATTATAGGCAAAATCCCATGCACCCGCCGTTAAAGCAAACACAAGAACAAAATAGATAAATCTCAAGTTTTCGCCTTTCCTGCGAGTTCCGCGAACTTTTCCGGTTCAATTCTCTCAGCCCTGAGATTGGGGTCAATGTCCGCAGCCTCTAACATAGCCATTGAATCGGTCTTCCCGAATACCCGTGTGAGACAGTTAATCACTTTCTTCCGTCTTCCGGAGAAAGCCGCCCTTACAACCTTCGCGAAAACAGCATATTCATCCCTGTTGAGGGGCATGTCCTTTCTTCTTCTGAGAATAACCACGCTGGAGTCCACATTTGGTCTGGGTAAAAAATCCCCCGGATCAAGGTCAAACAGCTTCTCCACGGTAAACCAGGGCCATACCAGAAGGGATAGCCTGCCGTAATTCCTTCCACCGTCCAGACATGCCAGTCTTGTTGCCATCTCTTTCTGAAACATGAGAACAGCTTTTTCAACTCCGTCAAACTGCGGTTCGCAAAGGTTAAAAACAGTCTGGGAAGAAATATTGTAAGGCAGATTTGATGCGACTGCAGTAAAAGGATAACCTGGAATACTCCTGGGATCTACTGAAAGAAAGTCACCCGTGATCATCCTCACTCCGGGATATTCCCCCCTGAGCCATTCGGACATGGGCTCACTCAGCTCAATGGCGGACAGGTTGTGTCCTGCGCGAACCAGCCCATTCGTAAGTGCTCCAAGACCCGGACCAATTTCCAGAACAGTACCGGATACTTCACCCAGAGCATTTACTATGCGCCGAACAGCCAGAGGATTTACAAGAAAATTCTGTCCTTTAGACTTATCCGGTCTTAGTTCCAGTTCATTCAGTGCCTGTCTTGTCTGATTGATATTCATGGCATCAACGAATCCTCAATGGCATCTGAAGCCTCTCTGCCAGAGCTGCCGCGCGGTGGATATCAACTCCCGAACTCTTAACAACGGAAACCCTGGCCCTGATGCCGGTGGTCTTTACCAGCTTGATAAATTTCATCAGATGCTCCCAGGGATCTTCAACTGTCGATGGGCATATTCTGTTGTACTCCCCGGCCCCGGAAGCGTTCAAGCTGATACTCACTGAATCAAAACAATGCAGCAGCTTTACCACCTGATGATTGCTCAGAAAGGAGGTGCAGAGGCCGTTGGTATTCAGTCGCGTTTTTACGCCCCGGGCACCGGCAGCCCCGGCACTCTTCATCAGAAGGTCGCTCCTGAGTGTGGGTTCTCCAAAACCGCAGAACACAATTTCGCTGAAATCTTCAATGGGAAATGCTTCAACAGTGGAAAGGACGAGGCTTTCCGAAGGGTCTTCTCTGTGCCTGAGACAGTAGCCATTGAGACCGTCTTCCGCTCTTCTGATACAGAAGTTGCAGTCGTTCTGACATCTTGAGGTGAGATTGACATAAAGAGAATCTCTGTATTGATATACAATATCCGCCCTTCGGTTTTCCGGGTGCAGCCTGTATGCCCTCATGGCATTCTCCCAGAGAATGTACGAGGTGTTCTCTATAGATGCATCACCACCCCAAAGTTCCCTGATTTTCATAGTGATAAATCTGGTGAAAGCCGGTTCATTCCTCCTGCCCCTGAAAGGTTCAGGCGGCAGGAAAGGTGAGTCAGTTTCAGTAAGGAGTCTGTCTCTTGGAATTCTGGAAATCAGTCCGCGAAGCCTGCTGTTTTTTTTATAAGTCAGGGGACCATTTACACCGATGTAGAAGTCTCTGGCAAGAGCCATGTCTGTAAGCAGCTCGTCACCGCCCCAGCAGTGGAGTATCACAGGCACTGACAATGATGACGGCAAGTATTTCAGAACCTCTGATTCTGCCCCCCGTGAATGTACAATCAGAGGGTAGCCGATTGACTCGGCAAGCTCTATATGCCGTTTAAACCATCGGATCTGTTTCTCCGGTTCGAAAGTTCCGTGATGGTAATCAAGACCGGTTTCACCCACCGCCACTGTGTTGGGCCGAAGCAGTACGCGCTTGATGCTTAACCACTCTTCTTCCCCGGTACTGTCCTCCGGAAGATGCTCGGGATGAAACGCTGCCGCTGAGTAAATACCGTACTGCTCAGCAATATCCGCGGATTTCTCCGCTGTTTCAACATCAATGGAAGGAATCAGAATGTGGCTGATTCCTGCTTTCCCCGAATCCTCAACCACTGTATCCAGGTCATCGTCAAAATGATGGAAGTGCAGGTGGCAGTGGCTGTCAAAGCCCAGCATCATGATCAACGCCAGATGACATCATCGCGGCCGGGGCCGGTAGAAACAGATGTTACCGGAACACCCGCTATCTTCTCAACAGCGAACACATACTGTCTTGCTTCCTCAGGAAGGTTCTCCCACCTTGTCTCTCCGCGTATATCCGCTGTCCAGCCGGCAAGAGTTTCATAGACTGGAATCAGTTTGTCCATTGACCGTCCGGTGGTAAATTTATTGCCTTCATACCCGGTGCAGATTTTCAGTTGATCAAAGCCGGTCAAAACATCAAGAAGAGTCAGTGTAACTGAAGTGCAACCATTAATTCTTGCTGAGTATCCCGCAAGCACTCCGTCAAACCAGCCGCATCTTCTGGGTCTTCCTGTGGTGGTTCCAAACTCATGCCCTGCCTGACGGATCCTCTCGCCAGTCTCATTGTCCAGTTCTGTAGGAAAGGGACCTGCTCCAACTCTGGTGGTATATGCCTTGAGAATACCTGTGACCTCAGTCACCATTGTGGGGCCGAACCCGAGACTGGTGCATGCAGCTCCTGACACACACTGCCCGCATGTAACGAAGGGATAAGAACCGTGATCCGGATCCAGAAGTGACCCCTGGGCTCCCTCTGCAATCACCAGTCCATTTTCAGCCAGAACACGGTTGATGGAAAGTGAGACATCATCACAATAACGGGAAACTTCCCCGGTCGCTTCAATGAATTTCTCAACGGAAGATTGAAGTTCCTCAATCTCTGCGGTGTCCATGCCCAAAGAGTTTATAGCCTCTTTCGTGTGAAAATCCACCAGGGAAATAAAGTTCTCCGTATTGAACACATCTTCCAGGCGGATGGCATTACGCCTGTACTTTCTCTCGTAGGTGGGGCCGATTCCCCGGCCTGTGGTTCCGATCTTTCCGCCTGCCAGATCAGATTCACTCTGCTTTTCAACGCACTTGTATCCGGGATGAGTAAGATTGATTTTACCCGAAATCTTCAACCTGTCTTTTACGGAAACACCATTATCTTCCAGCGACCTGATCTCCTCAAGAATGGAAACGGGATCCATTACGCATGCGGAACCTATCATTCCGATAACATCCCGGCGTATAAGACCGGAAGGCAGCAGATGAAGGGCAAATCTTTTACCGTCAGCTTCTACGGTATGCCCCGCATTGGCGCCCCCGCTGAACCTTGCTACCGCTGCGGCATTCTCCGCCAGATGATCCACCATCTTTCCCTTACCCTCATCTCCCCACTGAAGACCGACAACTATACTGACAGGCATCATCAGCTCCCTGCTGAAAGTGTGGCGGTGGCTGTAGCCAGCCACTTGCAAAGTTCATTGATTCCGCTGCCGTCAACTGAGGAAACGGGAATAACAGGTCCCATTTCGCCCGCGATCCGGATAGCCTGCGCCAGCTTGTTTCTCTTCAGTTTGTCGCTTTTTGTAAGAGCCACAATGTAGGGTTTACCGCCCTCTCTTAGAAATCCGGCCATTGAAAGATCATTCTCAAGACAGGGATGCCTGGAATCAACAAGAAGAACAGTACCTCTGAGAGGTTGTCTTTCCCGAAGATACCCGCCGATCCACCCGATCCATTGTCTGCGCAGTCTTTCCGGGGCTTTAGCAAAACCATACCCTGGAAGATCGGCGATATAAAAGTTCTTGTTCGTGGTATAGATATTGATGTACTGGGTGCAGCCGGGCCTGGAGCTGGTTCTGGCAACCTTTTTCCCGCTGTTCAGTTTGTTGATAAGGGACGACTTGCCGACATTGGACCTTCCGATAAAGGCCACTTCCGGCAGGCCATCGGTGGGCAGACCGGTTCTGCCGGGGCAACTTTTCAAAAACTGGATATGCAGTTTTGCCAAGTCAGACAGCTTTCCGCTGGATATCCGGCATTACCGTCTCAGGAGACTCTCCGTCCAGAATACATTTCTCATTAATAATCAGCTTGCTGAAAGAATGCTTTCTTGAAGGCATTGTGTACATTGGATCAAGGAGTATTCGTTCCACAATTGAACGCAGTCCCCGAGCTCCGCTCTGACTTTTCCTGGCCTCCCTGGCTATTGCCAGAAGAGCATCGTCTGTAATCTGCAGATCAACACCCTCAAGGTTGAACATATATCTGTACTGCTTGACAATGGCATTTTTTGGCTCTGTCAGCACATGGACAAGATCTTCTTCTGAAAGATCGTCCAGAGTTACCACCACCGGAAGACGCCCGACCAGCTCGGGAATTATACCGTAATGCACCAGATCATGCGCTTCTATTTTCTTGAGAATCTTCGTTCCTTCATATTCCTCTTCGTTGCCCAGATCGGCATTGAACCCCAGTGAGGATCTCCGAACTCTCTTTGAGATAATCTTCTCTATGCCGTGAAAAGCTCCGCCGCAGATGAACAGGATGTTGGTGGTGTCAATCTGAATGTGATCCTGATAGGGGTGTTTACGGCCTCCGCCTGGCGGAACTCCGGCAACAGTACCCTCGATCATTTTCAGCAGTGCCTGCTGAACACCCTCGCCTGACACATCTCTCGTGATGGAGGCATTCTCCGATTTTCTCGCGATTTTATCAATCTCGTCAATGTAGATGATGCCGTGTTGTGCAAGCTCCACATCCATATCTGTAACCTGAAGAAGTCTGAGAAGAATATTCTCTACATCTTCCCCCACATACCCGGCTTCAGTAAGTGTTGTAGCATCCGCGATGGCGAATGGTACATCAAGAATCTTTGCAAGGGTTCTGGCCAGCAATGTTTTACCAACGCCCGTAGGTCCAAGCAGAACTATGTTGCTCTTCTCAAGCTCCACAGAGGCAGTGCTGTCATGCTTACTCTGAAGTCTTCTGTAGTGGTTGTAGACTGCCACTGACAGAACTTTCTTCGCTTCATCCTGCCCAACCACATACTGATCAAGCTGTTCCTTTATCTTCACGGGAGTGGGCAGATCTCTTTTAAGAAAAGCGGGTTTATCACCACTCTTCTTCCCGCTGGTTTCATCCACGATTTCGTGGCAGTAGCGCACGCAGTCATCACAGATAAAAACACCGGGGCCCTGAATCAGGTTCTTCACCTCTGCTGCGGGTCTGTTACAGAATGAACATCGATTATCTTTGGGCATTTTCAGTCTCGCTTCGTCAATATATTGTCAACTATTCCGTAATCCAGTGCTTCCTGAGCGTCCATCCAGAAATTACGATCACTATCTACATTAACCTTCTCTACATCCTGTCCGGTGTGAAAAGCCAGAATCTGATCCATCTGCTCGCGGATCTTGAGAATTTCTCTTGCCTCAATCTGAATATCGGATGACTGTCCTCTGGCACCACCGCTTGGCTGATGGATCATGACCCTGGCGTGAGGCAGAATACTTCTCTTGCCCTTTGTTCCCGCTGCGAGAAGAACAGAGGCCATAGAAGCGGCGCTCCCCATGCAGAAGGTGGAAATATCCGGTTTGATGAATTCCATTGTGTCATAAATAGCCAGTCCGGCTGACACGGAGCCTCCGGGGCTGTGAATATACATGTTGATATCCCGCTTTGTGTCCTGGCCTTCAAGGAAAAGAAGCTGAGCGACAACAACACTCGCGGTCTGAGCGGTGATGGTATCTGCAATAAAGACAATTCGATCCTTCAATAATCTGGAGTAGATATCATACGATCTCTCGGAATTGCCCTCTTTCTCAACCACAAAGGGAATTACAGGCATTATTCCTCTCCCTCGTTACTCGTGTCAGCTTCTGAAGGGTCAACCGCAACCCATTTCCAGGGAAGCGCAGCCGGTTCATGTGAATCTTCTTCCTGAGCCTTCTCTTCAATCACTGCTGAGTTTAAAACAAATTCCAGAGCCTTTTCGTTCCTGTTCCTGTCCAGATATGAAGATCTGCTGTCACCTGCGGCAAGGGCTTTGTCAATCTCCTCCTCGGTAATCTCAAGACTTTCACGGATGGCAATTTCACGAAGGATAAGAAATTCCCTGACTTTTCTTTCAGCCATTTCACCGGCAGCTTTTTTCGTTTCCTCAGTGGAATCTCCACCTTCAAGGCGACTCGCATAATCTTCGGTGAGGTTCTCCACCATGAACTTTGGAACATCAAACACATTGCTGTCAAGCACATTGTCAATGGCTTGTCTTTCGGTAAAGCTTTTCATTTCTGAGTCAAACCTGCCGGTAACATCGTCGCACACCTTCCGGCGAAATTCTTCCATTGTCTGAAAGCCTCCGGCCTTTGCGGCAAACTCGTCGTCCATATCGGGCAGAGAGTGCACCTTAATCTCTTTAACTGTGAATGTGTGCGCGGGTTCTTTGAGACCCGGGTCATCTCCCTTTTCAACCTTCATCTGCATCGTAAAGATGTCGCCTGCTTTAACTCCTGTAATAAGTTCATCGAACCCCGGTCCCATGTCATTCTGCCCGATCACAGCTGTAAGCTCTCTGGGTTCGGCATCCCCTTCCCCTTCAGGATCAGGATATGTAAGAACTACAAGATCATCTTTTGCGGAAGGCTGATCGGTTTCGTCAAAAGTTACAAACTGTCTGCGAACATGATCAAGGGTTTCCTCAATAGCTTTTTCGGAATCATAGGCGGGAACTGTAAGCTTGATCTCTTTGTAGTCCACAGGTTCAGGAGTACGGTAAATGTGATAGGTGACAGTATAGATGTAGTCTTCACCTTCAACTGGAAGTACATTATCAAATTCCGGATCATTGTCGGAAAGAATCCAGTCAAACTCATCAAAAAGACCCTCGGAAAGCTGCTTGTGAACATTCTCTGCAACTTCAGCGAGTATGATGTTGCCATATCTCTTTTCAATAATGCTGTCAGGAACATGGCCGGGGCGAAAACCGGCGATGCTGATCTCTTTGGAGATATCTCTTTTCACCTTCCTGAATACTTTTTTAAGGTCAGCGGCGTCCATCTTAAACTGGACAACTCTCCTGTCGCCCTCTTCCTTTATCAGTTCGTAGGCCATTCTCTCCTCTTCTTCTGTGCAGTCACAAGAACACACCTCTGCCGCTACTGATTACACCATTGATAATCAGTTGCGCGACATGCAATTACAAGCCCCGCCATGCGGGGGAATTAACTATCTGCTTCATGCGAATATGCTTGAATCCTCTTTAGAATGCCAATTAACCGGCTTTCTGAACTTACTGCCCGCTTCTTCTGCCGGCGATGAGGCGAGCTTCTTCGCTGTTGGGATAGCTTTCCAGAATCAGGGTTTCAAGCCGGTGCATCTCTGCCGCTGCTGAATTGGCACTGTAAATTGCTGCGGCTCTGGCTAAAGCCGGTGCGGCTTTCTCCGACGATGGATACTTGTAGTAAACAGCGGCCAGTTCCTCAACAGCTCTGTGAGTTTCACCAAGGCTCTGATGGCAGAGAGCCAGATAATAAAGAGCATCGTCTGCTACATCCGCGTCGGGACTTCCCATGGCAACTTCAAGAAAACCATCTGCTGCCACAGAGTAGCCTCCCTGCTGATACTGACGGAAAGCTTCTTCGTATGCGGTCTGCACGCCGGCAGGTGTTCCGGTTGAGCCGGAAGAGTCTCTCAGGCTCAGCATTCTCTCCAGCTGGTCAGCCAGTTCAAGAAGATTCTGTGTCTGGTCTCCGCCTCGCATTCCAGCCTGGGCCTGTATTGCTCTAAGCAGAATCTCATTCTGATCCGAAACTGCTTTGAGAGAATCGAGCAGTTGGGATATCTCCGCTGTTCTTGCGTCAATGTCCTCAACTCTTCCGGGAGAGTGAACCCACTGCCCCCCCCAGCACGCCGTAAAAAGAAGAACAGCAGCAACAGACAGCAATAGCGTTTTCATAATTTACTCCGGAAGAACGCGCAGATGCACGCGTCTGTTCTGGGAAAGCGCCCAGTCATCATCACCCGGGACAAATGGTCGTTCTTTGCCGTAGCTTACAGTCTCAATTCTAAATGCGGGTATCCCGTAGTTTGACAGATAATCGTACACCGACTGAGCTCTTCTCTCTCCCAGGGCAAGGTTGTAATCAATGGTTCCCCGACTGTCGCAATGTCCTTCAAGCAGCAGTCTGAAGTCCGGGTTGTTCATGACATAATCTGCGTCAGTCATGAGAATCTGGAGCATTTCCGGGGAAAGGTCCTCGGAATTGTACTGGAAGAATACATCGTTCAAAATCAGTTGATGCTCCGCAAGCTGATCGGCATAGGTAACCACGGTATCATCCACCCATACGCCCACATCCAGTGTATCATCCTCAATAAAAATAAGAGAATCAGGATCAAGAACGGGATCATCATTTGTGTCATCGGGCCTGCAGCCGGCAACAAGACCGGCAAGCAGACAGCACATAAAAATCAGTGCTGCTCTTTTCATTGAATTCCTCCCTGAATGGTCACAGGCGACCATGTCGCGCAGTAGCTCTCACTGCCACTGGACAGCCTGTAAACAGTTAGTTTATTTAATTCCAGCAGGTAGATGGATCTTACTCCGTCTCTGTCACTTGAGAATGCAAGGTGACCACCGGTTGGCGACCATACCGGATCCTCGTTCAGAGTACCATCGGTTGTGACCTGTCTGATATCAGTTCCATCCGCGTTCATTACGAAGATATGAAAATTACCGTTTGATCTGGCGCAGTAGGCGACTTTGTCGCCGGCAGGCGACCATGAAGGACTGTCACAATACCCGTGGGCGAAGCCGGCTCTCTCCGCGGTACCCCCGGAAGAGTCCATTATGTAAAGCTGAGGATAGCCTGCCCTGTCACTGGTGAGAATCATCTGCTGCCCGGTGGGCGAGAATGACGCGGATGTTTCAATTGACCCTCTCGCCGTAAGTCTCTGAACATCTCCCGATGCTGTGTCAAATCTGTGGATATCCGAATTGCCGCTGATGCTTCTGGTGAACGCGATGTATCTGGAGTCTGGGGTCCAGGCCGGAGATGAGTTCAAACCGCCGGTAACTATCCTTCCGGCGGAAGCCTTTTCAAATGAGTAGAGATAAAGATCCCCAAAACCGTTCCTGTATGATGTAAATGCGATACCTCCGCCATCCGGGCTCCAGGCGGGAGTGGTAATAACTTCGTCATCAGAGATAACCACCTGCGGAGCTCTTGAGTCCAGAGATTGTGTCTTGAGAGAGTACGCCCCATTGTTTCTGGAGATGAAAGCTACCTGTGTAGACGCTATTCCCTGTTGTCCGGAAAGCAGGTAGACAAATTCGTCGGCGAACCGATGAATCAACGATTCCCAGGAGGAACCCGAATATTCCTTTTTAAGGAGCATCTCTCCTTCGGCTCCTTCCACATCCACGGACAGTGTGTAGCTGCCGCTTCTTACAGCGAGAACGCACCGCGCGTGAGCATACCCGTCTCCCTGATCAGCAATCTCAAGTATTCCAGAGAAATCAATATCGAATTCCAGCTGATTCAGGGCCTCTGAAGCATCTCTGCAGCCGGTAAGCCCAACGCTGACCGGGATGCACTCTGCCCCTATGGGAGTCATCTGCATGAACTCGGATGCATAGCCGCTCAGCGCGAGAATCAGCCCCGCCGTCAGATACTTCATTGAACACCACCGCTTTCACTTTCCCGATAAAGACTACCCTTACGGCTACTATACTATTCCAAAGAGCGGAATTGTTCCAGCAGGAAGAATCAACTGCTGAGCATATCCTTAATTATCTCTGCTGACGGTACTTTTCCCGCGACTTTTACTTCACCGTCAACAACCAGAGCCGGGGTCATCATCACTCCGAAGCTCATGATCTGATTCAGGTCTGTAACCTTCTCCAGTTCATATTCAACACCCATCTCAAGAGCAGCGTCTTCTGCGACCTCAGCCATTTTTTTGCATTTGGGGCATCCTGTACCCAGCACCTGTATCTTTATCATGTTTTCTCTCCTTCTAAATCACACCGAAAAGCAAGCCACTTGCCGTGGCCATAACAACAACCAGAATAACGAAAGTCACGGTTTTCTTTGTTCCCATTACACTTCTGATAACAAGCATATTGGGCAGACTCAATGCCGGTCCCGCCAGCAGCAGGGCAAGTGCCGGGCCTTTTCCCATCCCGCTGCCGATAAGTCCCTGTAGAATCGGAATCTCTGTGAGAGTCGCGAAATACATGAATGCTCCTGCTATTGAGGCAAAGAGATTTGCCCGCAACGAGTTCCCGCCCACAGCAGCTTCAATCCATGAAGAGGGAATAAGCCCTTCGTAACCCACTCTGCCAAGAAGCAAACCAGCCACAAAGACACCGGCAAGCAGCAGAGGCAGAATCTGTCTTGCGAAGCCGAATGTTGCTTCAAACCATTCAGAACCTTCCCCGCCACCGCTCGCGAGAACCACAGAAAGACCCAGCATTCCAGCAACAAGTGGAATGGTGATTCCTCCGGGTAAAAGCAGGGAAGCAAGAACAACAGGTACGGCAAGCAAAATTATCTTCCATACTTTTATCTTCATCCACAGGACCAGAACAACCCCCAGAGCAACAGCCAGGCCGGAGAGAATAGAACCCTTCATTGCCCAGACGGTGTTCTGGAAACTGTCTGTACAGTTGCATCCACCCCAGGTGACTGTGACCATGATGGCCACAAGAATAAAGAAGAAAGCCGCATTCTTCCACAGGGCCCTACCGCCATCTTCCAGGGATACCATGGGAACTGAAACCACTCTTTTCGCTTCATCTTTTCTGAAGATCAGATGCATCAGCAGTCCAATTACAACACTGAAGACCACAGCTCCGACAGCCCTCGCAATACCAATCTCCACTCCAAGGATGCGAGCGGTCAGAATTATCGCGAGTACATTGATGGCGGGCCCGGCATACAGAAAGGCGGTAGCAGGCCCGAGACCCGCACCCATCCTGTAAATGCCCGCAAAGAGAGGAAGAACAGTACAGGAACACACCGCGAGTATTGAACCGGAAACTGAAGCCACGCCATAAGCAACAGCCTTTTTCGCGCCAGCTCCCAGGTATTTCATTACCGAACCCCGGCTGACAAATACACTGATTGCTCCGGCAATGAAAAATGCTGGCATGAGACACAGCAGCACATGCTCTCTGGCATACCATTTAGCCAGCTCAAAAGCCTCAAGCACCGAAAAGTCGAATCTGTCCTTTCCCACGGGCAGGAAATAGATACCAAGGAATATTCCCACTATCCAGGCAAGGGCTTTCCACTCCTTTTTCCAGTTCATCAATTACCCCCGACTGTTCAAGTAGTCTGTTTCCTGCTTTATATTCATTTTTATTACCTCGTCAAAACAGTTCAGGAACCCCAGAATACAGGGGGTTCTCAAGCTGTAGTAAACCTGTTTCCCGTTCTTTCGGTACTCAACAATCCCGGCTTTCCGAAGAACAGACAAATGCCTGGAAATGGTGGAGTAGTCGAGATCAAGAACCTTGTTGAATTCACACACGCACAGCTCTCCCTCTGCGAGTTTCTCCACCATCCAGATTCTGTAGGGATTGGCAAGAGCTTTCAGGGTCTCTGTTCGCTTCCTGTAAAACCGCATTTCCTCCGGTGTCATAGACTTCCTTTCGTATTTATGCAAATATATGCAAATGTACATAAACAAAGCAAGGCCGACTTGCGCAAATGAATGAAATACCGCAGAATACAATTACCATAGAAATGGAGAAGGAATGAGCAATCAGATCCTCAATGATCACAGAGACAGCAGAGGTTTCGTAGTAAACCCCTTTGAGTACCTTGCAGGCACAGGAGACATCAGCAACTGCCACGCCTTTTCAATTGAGCCGGGATGCGAAAGAGGCAACCACGCCCACCCCGCCCGTAACGAACAAATACTGGTGCTCTCCGGATCCATCACAGTGAAACACCGGGACGAGAACACAACCCTCTCAGCAGGCACTCCCTCAATTCTCACCATACCCGAAGGTATCAGGCACACCTTTGAGAACAACACAAAAGAAACCGCGGTAGTGATCTGCTGGAGCAGTGAAAGAAAAGAAGGTTACAACGGAGACGATACAGTCTGGTAACAATTGATCACGAAAACTGGTAAATCCCGTCAAGTTCAATTAGTTGACACCGATTATGCTGTATATATAATGCCAGCATGAAAAAGAATACTGCACTCAGAAACATCAGCATACCTGCAGGAGTTTCTCTTCTTCTTCTAGGGCTGTTTGCCGATGGCATTGGTCTCGGTTTGGGAA
>JAUVIS010000004.1 GCA_030592635.1 Candidatus Fermentibacteraceae bacterium
GATTACAATTCCTTCTGGCAGGCGATTCAGATCCTTTTTACTGAAGCTGAGGCTATTGCCTGTTCTGAACCGGTGATAAATGCTGCACTTCGGGCAAACGGTTCAACCGGGGTTCCGACCGGTGGCAGTCCGTGTGGTGTGTCTTCTCTGCGGCTGCGGCCCGGCGGAGAGATAATGCCGTGTGTGTACTGGGATCACAGCCCTGTTACCATGGAGAATTTTCTGTCCGGGGAAATGGATCTGCCTTCCGGCTGCGATCTTCCCCGTCCGGAACTCTGTGATGACTGCGACTGGTTTGATATCTGCCGTGGAGGTTGTTCCGGCCGCAGACTCTATACAGGTAAATCAGAACCGGACATCTACTGCTTCATGAAAGAGGGGCGTTCTGTACCGGAGCTTCCCCTGAAACCCGTTCTCTCAGGAGATGACTACATACACGCATCATACCTCTGTACCATAATAGCGGAATTCGGGGAATGAACCACGAGTCATTGTTTCTGCATACCTACGATGTGAATGGCGAGAAAGTTTACTTCCATTCTCTGACACTTGATCTTTTCAATTCGCCGGAAGAGTGTCCATCTCCGGAAAGAGAGCAGGAACTGCTCGCTTCATACCGCGAAAAAGCCGGAGAGAACAGCGGAATTATCATGGGCTGCATGTTTCTGACAACACGGTGTTCCAGAAGCTGCGGGTACTGCTTTCTGTCCGGTGTTTCCCCGGGTGATATGACGATTGCGGAGATTGACGCAGGTCTTGACCTGATGGGAAAGGGCCCCGCAGATCTTCTGTTGTACGGGGGGGAGCCCTTTCTGAGGCCTGATCTTGTTCTTCATGTGATCAACAGGATAAGAAGCAGTGGTGTGAAGATAAACCTTTCCACAGCCACGGGAGGAGTTCCTGTGGATCCGTCCCTCGCCCGTGAGCTGGCACTGGAAGACGCATTCATAATAGTGTCTATTGACGGCCCTCCTGCTGTACACAACAGCGCAAGACCGCTCAGAGGCAGAGGAGATTCCTTTAAAGATGCTGAAAAAGCTTTTTACATATTCAGAGACGCGGGATGCAGAGTTGGTATATCTGTTACAGTTACAGAAAAAAGCATAGCAACAGTCCGTGAGGATTTCAGGTGGCTGATGGAGCGTTTTCAGCCGGATGATATGGGGCTGAACCCATGGTTGCACCCCTTGAAGGGTGGCAGAGCGAATCCGTTGCAGGCCACTGGTCCCGGCATCCTCGAAGCTGTTACATCCTGTATGGAAATGGCCATTGACCGGGGAATGTACATAGAACAGCTCGCGAGAAGGGTAAGACCCTTCGTCAGACGAACTCCAAGGCTGAAAGACTGCGCTTCAGCCGGAGGTCGACTGGTACAGGTACCCGGAGGAATTGCCGGTACCTGCGATTGCATGACCGTCTGCGGCGACCATGGCGTGTCTCTGAAGAAGACCGGTGAATTTGATGATCTGCTCACACGGTTCAGAGATCTTTCTCCTGTGAATTTTCCCGACTGTCTTTCCTGCCCCGCGCTGGCTTTGTGCGGAGGAGGGTGCAGATACGATGCTTATCATGCTTCCGGGGCACTGAACGGGTCCCGCCCGGAAAGGTGCTCATACGAGAGGGAGTTTCTCAGATGGATGATAGAAAGGTCTGTTGAGCAGGGCAGGGAATCGCTGATTCCGGCGGGTGGTTTTGACACGGTCGCCATGCCTATGCCCGTGGGAACCATGATCGGCGAGGAACAGGCGGTGGCTGATTGAAATACAGATACGGTAATGCACGGTTTGATCCTGTAACACTGAGAATCTCCGTGGGAGATTCACCTGAGGACTGCGGCGCGTCTGTTCCAACCGTTCCAGCTTCTGAAGTAAAAGCGGTTCAGGCCGTTGTAACCAGACGATGCAATCTGTCGTGTTCTTACTGCAATGTGCTGCTTTCCGGAGATACTCCCGATGACATGACCTTCGAAATTGCTGACACTGTCATAAAAACTGCCGGAGACGCACCTCCGGGCAGACTGGTAATGGTTACAGGAGGGGAACCTCTTCTTGTTCCTGATATCACCTTTCATATTCTGAAAAATACTGATTCCCCGAAGGTGTTGTTTACCAACGCTACACTTGTTTCTCCGGAGATTGCTTCTGAACTGAAACGGATGAGAGTATCTCCAGTTGTTTCTCTGGACGGCACGGAAAGCGTTCACAATTCACAACGCTGCGGTTCCTGGGCCAGAGCAGCAAAAGGGCTGGATACTCTCAGAGAAGCCGGTGTCTCATATGGTATCTCAACAGTGGTGAGTTATCACAACCATCAGAACATCTCATCGGAAATGGAAGAGCTTTACAGCAGATTCATGCCTGCAAGCATGGGATTCAATATTCTTCACTGGACCAGGGGGAACTTTGATCCCATCTCCGCTGAAGCATACACGGACGCGATTGGCAGAGTATTTCACACTGCTCTGAAACACGGGATCTTTGTGGATCAGATCGCACGCAGAATAGATCCCATTATCAGCGGTGTGTACAGGCACAGAGACTGCGCGGCTCTGGGGGGCAAGATCGTCTTTCACCCGGACGGCAGAATATCAAACTGCATAAGCGGAAGAGAAATGAAGGATTGGTCCGGCAGGATGCCTGTCTTTATGGAGTACTGCGCAGATTGTCCCGCTGCGGGAATCTGCGGCGGCGGTTGTGCCTGGGATGCCATTCACCTTGGAGGTATAGGTAAACCTGACGCGCGACACTGCATGTGGGTCAAACACATACTGGATCTCTTCCTTGAGGATGTGGCAAAGCATTTTCCGGAGGGGCCTGTCTCACGCAGGGAGCTTAAGAAGAGATACGGCAGTCTGGTCACAAGAGGCGGTTCCGCGCTTACCGGATCCATTGGTCACTGAGAATGAATGTTCTCCGGGGATGGAGCGCTGAGCAGGTCAGGGAATACACAGCAGGCAGAGTTTTTTCAGATGCAGACAGCTACATACTGCGGAGACTTGAGGAAAACTCTCCCGATACAGTGGTTGAAATCGGCTGCGGACCGGGAGTAATTGCAGAAAAGTCTGCATTTATCCGGGAGTATATCTGTACCGATGTAACTTTTGACTTTCTTAAGGTTGCATCTGAGACTGCGTCAAATGGTTTATTTATTAACTGTTCGGAAGATATACCTCTGCCTGACAATCACGCTGACTGCGTACTGGCGATGGTTGTTCTTCACCACCTGCCGAAAGAAGCCCTGGGGCATTCCCTGTACGAAATACACAGAATTCTGAAGCCGGGTGGCATTTTTCTGCTTCTTGAAGACTGGTGTTTTTCAAGAGGAATAAATGAATTTGAAGAGGAGGCCAGAAGGTGGAGATTCAGAAACGGTTCTGATGAAAACCATCTTGCAGCTGAAGAGTGGAGCAGAGAGATAAAATCTGCAGGTTTTTCCTGCGCTGATCCGGTATGGGTTGAGAGACCGTTCCATACCACTGCCGCTCATCTTACCAGATGGCCGGAGAAGGAAAGAAAAGTGAGAATGATGGCACTGGAATCAGTCAGGCAGTAATGAAAATTCTTCTTGTTCAGACCTGGCTGGGAAGAGAGCAGCATCCGGTATTGCCTCTGGGGCTTGCTTCTATCGCCGGTTCCCTTCCTTCACACAATGTCAGGATTGAGGATCTGAATTTAAGCAGATCTCCCATGGAAAGACTCAGGTCGGTTCTTACGGATTACAAGCCTGATGCTGTGGGATTCAGTGTGAGAAACGCCGACACAACCTCTTTTTTTGACCGGTTCAGCTACATTCCCTGTTGTCTTGAGCAGATAGAACTAACCTCCCGATTGTGTCCGGATGCTTACATACAGGCAGGAGGAGCGGGCTTCAGCATTTTCGCGGAACAGATAATGAACCACTCTCCATACATACACTGCGGGGTGACCGGGCACGGTGAGCTTATTGTTGAGGAACTTGTCAGGCACAGGGCGCGGGGTCTTTATCATGGTGAAAAGGGAGGTTTTGTCTCTCCAGAATTTGATCTCCTTGATTTGACCTCATATACGCCTTTTGAAGAAAATCTGGCAGTTGGCGTGGAGGTTAACAGAGGGTGTGATCTCAGATGCCGGTACTGCTCCTACTCCCTGATATCGGGAAAGAGCGTTCAGGAAAGACCACTCGAACTGATAAGAAACGACATCAGTCAGCTTGTCGCGCGGGGTTCCGGCCACCTGTTCCTGATAGCTCCCATCCTGAATAATCGAAAAGCGAGGGGGGTGGAGGTGGCTTCAATGATCGGATCCATGAACTCAGATATTACCTGGGAGGCGTACCATTCCGCTTCTGGTTTTGACGGAGAATACGCTTCATTGATTCGTGATTCCGGCTGTACGGCTGTTTCCTTTTCTCCTGACGGAGGAACAGCCTCGCAGATGAAGAGAATGGGAAAAGAGTATACGCCTGCTGACCTGGAATTGGCAATTGCTGCGGCGGTTTCCAACGGATTACAGGTATCTCTGAACATATTTCCCTGGGATGCCGCCTGCGGTATCTCTGAGATGATCCGGGCCTTCCGGAACGGAGCCGGGTGGGGCAGACTGGCTGGAGAGGGGCTGAGAAGACTGAGATTCAGTCTGATCCGGAAGCTTCCGGAAACTCCGTTTGCTCCTGCGGAAGTCTCTTTGAACCCGTTGATTCCGGTAAAGGAGTTTGTCAAACCTTCTGCGTCTGGAATGATTGTTTTCCGGGGAATGAAAAGAATTTTTGACAGGAATTTAAAAAACACATGAGAGTATTGATACTGGCAGCGGGGATTGGAAGCAGGCTTGGCGCTGAAATTCCCAAAATACTTGTAAAAGTGGCAGGGAAAACCATCCTCAGCCGCCATGTTGAATCTCTGGCCGCTGTGGGAATATCACCGGGGGAAGTCACAGTAATTACCGGCTACAGATCCGGTGATGTGGCGGATTCCTGCCGGGCTCTGGGCATGAATGCTCTCTTCAACCCGCATTGGGACACTCCGGGTACTTTTTCATCGTTTTTTGTTTTTCCCGCCACGGATAACCCCCTGCTGATAATTCACGGAGATCTTGTATGGGAAGCAGGTCTGGCGCCGGGTACTCTTGAAAACAGGGGAGATATAGTGGTACCTGTGGATCCGCGAAACAGAGCTGACGAGGAAGCCATGAAAGCGGAGGTTCGCGGGAGTCGACTTCTTCACCTCTCAAAATCCCTGCGAGTTTCCAGATCCGCGGGAGAATCCATGGGCATGTTCCTTGTCCGCAATCACCGGGTACTCCGCAGGTTTTCAGCGTGTCTGTCAGAGGACTCTCTGGCAAGTTTTGATGATGCGGTGAATCTTGTCGCCGCTTCGTTCGAGGTAAGACCGCTGATCACCGATAAGTTTGTGTGGGAGGAAATAGATACACCTGAAGATCTTACACTGGCTGAAAGAAAGTTTTCATGACCAGCTGGGAACCAATCTGGAAGAGAAATCAACTGCACACCGGACTTATCCACCGTACTGGAAGGAAGCTGGCCGAATACGGTGATCTTCAGAGAATAGTTACGGGGATACTGAAAAAAGAATGCAGAATAGGGGAAAATACCCGCATACTGGAGGTTGGCTGCGGATCGGGTCCTGTGGCAGGCAGACTCTCAAGGTTATCTCCGATGGTTTACGGTGTGGACATCTCGCCCGCAGCAGTTGAACTGACAAAGGAAACTGGAGTGGAAGCCGCGATAGCCGACGCACGGGAACTGCCCTTCAAAGACGGAAGCTTTGATCTGGTCTACAGCTCAGGAGTTGTGGATCTGTTTAACGATACTCAGGCTTCCATTTTACTAAAAGAGATAGTAAGAGTTACAGGAACCGGCGGCAGGATAGTAGTTATTACCGCCTGGAGCGGCTGTCGGATTCATGAAACAGTGAAGAAGTATCTGATCAGACGACAGCGGTGGCGCTACGGGCCAAAGCGGACTTTCAAAACTCTTGAGCATCTTCTGCCCGCCGAAGGCACGCTTATCAGTGAGCGGGCAATGGGTGCCCTTTTTCAATTCAGGTTTTTATCATATCTTTTCGAAGAGAAGAAGCTCGCGAGAAGGCTGTATCATCTTGTTTACCTGTTGCTTTCAATCCTTCTCTGGCCTCTGAACAGGCTGCCGGGCGCAGTACTCGTAACGACAGTGGAGAAAAAATGAACGGGATTCCCGGTATTTCAGCTTTGAGATCTATCTGTCAGCCGAATGATCTGGATGTCTGCCTTTACAGAAAACTGTTCACTCGTCGTTTTTCCATTTACTTGACATCACTGTTTCTTCGGATGGGTTTTTCCGCCAACAGCGTTTCTGTTGTCAAGGGTATTATTGCCTGTACCGGAGCTGTTCTTTTTGCTCCGGGTAAACCTGTCTGTTTTATCACAGGTGCTCTGCTTCTTCAGTTTTCATTCGTTCTTGATGCCTGTGACGGAGAGGTAGCCAGGTTCAACGGGAGTAACCGCAGAGCCGGAGGTGAATTCATTGACAAGATAGGAGATACAGCTTCAAGAGGACTGTTTTACGGTGCCTGGGGCTGGGGGGTATACAACCTTTCAGGGGATATCAGGGCTGTTATAGCCGGGACTGTTATGGCTGGCCTCTGGCTTGTGGTCAGATTCTGTGCCGTGGAAACCCTGCTTGAGAGCTTTTCCAATCATGTCGGGACTCCAGCAGGTCGTGAAGAGAAAGAATCTTTAGAAAAAATATTTGTGAGGAATCCAGGTGGCGGACGTGTTGAATACTATCTTTCAGCGTTGTTCCATCCGTGGGTGAACATGGCGGCCGCAGCCGCTTTACTGTCCTTCTTTCCGGTTCTTTTCTCCGGTCTTTTCTGGGGCTACTTCACTCTCTGGATCATCAACACGGTCAGGAAGATACGGAGTGGATTCCATAATTCGAACTTTGAAAGGCCACTTCAATGATGAGTGTATACGGGGTAGTCCTTGCGGGTGGAAAGTCAAGCAGGATGGGAAGAGACAAAAGGAAGGTAATCCTTTCCAGCGGTTTGTCCATGGAGGATAATGCAATGCAGATATTGAATTCCTCCCGTTGCACACGCTCTTTCGTATCCGGTCCGGGGGGAATTCCAGACATCCATCCAGGCAGGGGTCCAATGGGAGGTATTGAAGCTGCCCTTCACGAGCTTCGGGGCAGCTGCCTGATGTTTCTTCCCTGTGATATGCCCTTTGTGATACCGCATCAGGTGGATAGAATTATCAGATGTTTTACGCTCAGCCCCCGCCTTCCTGCAGTGGCCATGGCCCCGTTAATGGAGCCGCTGTTCGCAGTGGTTCCGACTTCGTGGGGGGAGAGGGTATCAAATGCCGTGACTCTGGGGCATCTAAAGGTGGGAAAATTCTGGCAGGACTGCGGATTCACGCAGGTAATTATCCCGGAAGAATGTCTGCTGAAAGACGCGGATTATCCATGGGAGGTTTCTGCGTGATTCGTCTTTACTTTGAACTGTTTGCTCTGTTCAGCTCAGCAGCGCAGTTTGTTACGCTGCCTGGTATTCCTGTTGCAATACAGCCTGTATACGGGGGGATTGCAGTGGCATGTACAGATCAGCCCTCAATCTGCCTTGTAGATAGCGGTTTTGCATTGGAGCTGCTGTCTTACGAAGTACTGGCCCCCCGTGATCTCTGCCTGTGGAACGAAGAGCTGGTCGCGTCAGACTTTGCAGGGCGATCGATTGTAATGGACAACCGGGTAATTGCGGTTCCGGGGAGTCCCGACGGAATGTGTGAAGTATTCTGGAATTCTTCCTCTGTTTCGGAACTGGCTGTGGCTCTGTTTGATCCGGGTGCTGTTGTTCTTGTGCAGCAGGACGGTTCGATTTCAACACTTGTGGAAATGCCCGGAGTCAAGTGCCTTTCTTCCTGCGATGCGGATGGAGACGGGGATATTGACATCTTTGCCTCGGGATGCGGAAGTGGCGTTGTCTTAATCGAGAATCGGGGCACTCTGCCCGTGGTTCACTGTATCGGAACAATTCAGGCCGGCGTTAAGAGATGCCGCGCTGCTGATATGGATAACGACGGTCTTATAGATGTGGCAGGTATCGCCTGTGCTGAAGGAGGGGCTGTCTGGTGGAAAAATCCGGGTAATCCGGATGAGCAATGGTTTTCTTATGAGATTGATGTTTCGCTGGAAGGGCCGAAGGACATCTTCTGCCGCGGCGACAGCATGGTTATCGCTTCACTGTTCAGTGGCGCTGTCTTTTCCTTTGATCCCGATATTCAACTGCCGGAGGGCTTTATATGCTGCTTTATCTCTGACAATGGAGATATTATTCTAGGACACAGGTTGGGATTTCTTGTAACAGTATCAGGGAATGGAGGCTATTTATGAGTTCAACAGGTGCCGGAGCGGCTGCGGGTCACTATGCGGCGATGGCTAATGCGGTTAAAGCCATTGGTTCAATTATCAAGCTTGATCCGGAGGAATTTCAGAGGGTACTCAGTCTTGCTGATAATCCACTGGTTGTTACCGCCGAAGGCCGAGTATTTTCCAGATGGTACAAGTACATATTTTCATACAAAGGTCTGACATTTTACTGCAAAAGCAGATCTGAAATTGTTCTTCCCGGAGATGTCCGGATTATTCAGGCGCAAAAGATAAGCATACCTGATTTCTGATTTCAGAATGGTACCGCTTTTCACACCGGTTAAGCATCACAATGTGCTTAATGAGACAAAGAAATGAACCTGTTACGATATTCACAGCACAACAGAAAATTGATGCAGGGCCGTTCGTTGCGTGCGAAAGCATAGCGTGAACAACCGCTGTTATTACACTTGACAAGCCCCTGTGTTTGTGGTCTCTTTGGGGTTCGCACACTATCGTAATAGCTATCTGATTACCCAGTTAACCCTAATTTGGACAACTCAATGGAAAGGATTCAGGTTATGGCAGACAAGATAAGAGTACTGCTTGTCGATGATGATCCTGATTTCATCGAGGCCAACAGCATCATCCTTGACGCCAGCGGATTTGAGGTTCTTACAGCTTCAAGCGGAGCCGAGGGCCTCAAGAAGGTCGAGGAAGAAAAGCCGGATGTTGTTGTTCTTGATGTTATGATGGAAAACACTGATGAGGGTTTCGCGGTGGCAAGAAAGATACGGCACAAACTTCACAGTGATGTTCCCATCATAATGCTTACATCGGTCGCGCAGGCAACCGGTTACACATTCAAGCCGGAAGAGCACCCCGATTTCTTCCCGGTGGATCAGTTTCTTGAGAAACCTGTTCCTCCCACTGTGCTGGTTCAGAAGATCAAAGATGCGCTTGCGAAGGGAGACAAGTAGTGGCACGCAATCCCGGAGAGATTGTTGCTGAGGGTGTCAGTGAGTTCGGTAACGGCCGCGAGAGGATCATGCAGATCCTCACAAAGGTCAATGATGAACTCAGCTGGGTTCCCGCAGAAGCAATTGAGGCAATAGCCGAGGCAACAGATGTCAGCGCCGCTGAAGTCTACAGTGTTGTGAGCTTTTACAGTTTTTTCAGTTCAGAACCTCGCGGCAGGAACATTGTTCGTCTCTGCAGCACTATCAGTTGTGCTATGGCCGGCCAGGGTGATGTCCTTGAAGCTTTGATCAGCGAGTTTGATATTGAACCCTTTGAAACAACTGAAGACGGGCGTCTGACCATTGAAACCACACCCTGCATTGGTCTTTGTGACCAGGCTCCAGCCATGCTGGTGAATGGTGAACCTCATGTAAAACTTACACCCGAAAAGGCGTGCGAAATCGTACGCGGACTGGAATAGGAGGCATCATGGAAAAGAAAGTGCTGCTTGCTGAAAACCAGCCTGAATTCGGCGCGGGGCTTGAAAAGGCCCTTAATATGACATCGGCTGATGTGGTGTACGCTGTGCGTGACTCCGGAATCAAGGGCCGCGGCGGAGCAGGATTCCCGACAGGCGTGAAGTGGAACCTTGCCGGTGCCGCATCGTCTGATGTGAAGTATGTGATCTGCAATGCTGATGAGGGCGAACCGGGCACATTTAAAGACAGACTTCTCATTGAAAAGTACTCTGAAAGGCTCATTGAGGGTATGGCCATTGGCGGATACGCCATAGGCGGTTCCCACGGCATTATCTACCTCAGAGCGGAATACCCCTATCTCATTCCAGCTATAGAAAAAGCCAGGAAGAACCTTATGGACAAGGGTCTTTTAGGCGAGAACATTCGGGAAAAAGGTTTCAACTTTGATGTTGAGATTCGCCCCGGAGCTGGAGCCTATGTCTGCGGAGAAGAGACCTCTCTCATTGAGAGTCTTGAGGGCAAAAGGGGTGAGCCCAGAAACAAACCGCCTTACCCTGTGAACAGCGGCTATCTCAACAAACCTACCATCGTGAATAATGTGGAAACTTTCTGCGCTGTTCCGCACATCGTTCTCAACGGCCCTGAATGGTATGCTGATCTCGGTGAAGGGGACTGCTCCGGAACAAAACTCTTCAGCATCTCAGGTGATGTGGAAAAGCCCGGTGTTTACGAACTTCCCATGGGAGCGCAGTTGAAAGATCTGCTTGAGCTTGCCGGAGCGACTGATGTTCAGGCTGTTCAGGTTGGCGGTGCCAGTGGAAGTACTGTTCCTGCTTCCGAAATACATCGTTCGCTTTCCTTCAAGGATCTTCCTCCCGGAGGCTCTGTGATAGTTTTTAATCATACAGTAAACATGGTTGAGGTTCTCGAGAACTTCATGGACTTTTTTGTTCACGAATCATGCGGACAGTGTACTCCCTGTCGGGAGGGTAACCTTAGACTGATGCACGCGGCTCAGGATATCATCAACGGTGATATCTGCTGCAGGGAATGTGTTGCTCCATTCTTTGAACTCGCCGAGGCCATGAAGGTGTCCAGCAAGTGCGGTCTCGGGCAGACATCCGCCAACTGCTTCGTTGACATTATCAATAATTTCGTGGAGCTCTCTGACGAATGTCATTGCGGAGAGTGCTGCTGCGAAGGAGGTGATGAGTAATGCACAGCGTTACCATCAACATCAATGGAAAAGAGTACAACGCAGAAGAGGGTTCAACAATTCTTGCGGCCTGTAAAGACATTGGAATTGAAGTTCCCACACTCTGCTACCATCCCGACCTGTCCACCGCCGGCAATTGCCGTGTGTGCGTGGTTGAGGTGGAAGGATGGAATACACTTGTTCCAGCCTGTGTTACGCCGATCACACCCAACATGGTTGTCAGGACAGACAGCCCAAAGGTTAGACGGACAAGAAAGCTTCTACTTGAACTGATCCTCGCTGACCACAATAACAACTGTCCGGAGTGCGAGAGAAACGGAAACTGCGAGCTTCAGAGTCTTGCCGAGAGGTACAACATCAGGCTTAATCGTTTTCAGACCGATGGAAAGCCTGAGAGTCTCATACAGGTCAGCCCCGGCATAATGCGGGACAGCAGCAAATGTATCATGTGTACCCGTTGCGTGAGAACCTGTGAAGAACTCCAGAGCGTTGCTGTTATAAAGTCAGTCGGACGCAGCGCGGAAATTCACATCGGAACTTTCGAAGAAAGAGGTCTTGGCGATGTAGCCTGTACTCAGTGCGGACAGTGCATCAACCGCTGTCCCACAGGAGCTCTTTATGAGAAGGACGAGACAGCGCCAGTCTGGGCAGCGCTGGAAGACCCCGAGAAGATAGTTATTGTCCAGACAGCCCCTGCTGTTCGTGTCGGTCTCGAGGAAGCCCTTGGTCTTCCCACAGATCACCACACAGGCAAAATGGCTGCTGCTCTGCGCAGGCTGGGTTTTAACAGGGTGCTTGATACAGACTTCTCCGCTGACCTTACAATCATCGAAGAGGGGCATGAGCTTCTTTTCCGCCTCAAGGACGCACTTGTAGAGAAAAAGGAAGTTCCACTTCCCATGATCACAAGCTGTTCACCGGGCTGGATCAAGTTTATAGAACACAAGCATAATGATCTTCTTGATAACCTTTCAACCTGCAAGAGTCCACAGCAGATGTTCGGTGCCATTGCAAAAACTTACCTTTGCGACAAAGAAGGTTTTGATCCCGCAAAGATTGTAAGTGTTTCCGTTATGCCCTGTACAGCTAAAAAGTTCGAGAAGGATCGTCCTGAGATGAAGGACAGCGGCTTTCAGGATGTGGACTATGTCATCACAACTCGTGAGCTTGCCAGAATGATTCAGGAAGCCGGTATCGATTTCGATCATCTTCCCATAGAGAAGTTCGACAGGTTCATGGGAGATTCCACAGGTGCCGCTGTTATCTTCGGAGCAACAGGCGGTGTTATGGAGGCTGCTCTCAGAACTGCCTATGAGGTTGCCACAGGGAAAGAGATACCCTTCAAGGGACTCAACGTGATGCCTGTACGCGGATTTGAGGGAATCAAAGAAGCAGCAGTTCCAATGCCTGCGGAAATGGCTGAAGGCTGGGAGTTCCTTGCCGGAGTTACTCTGAAGGTTGCTGTTGCTCACGGTCTCGCCAATGCGGATAAACTTCTCAGGTCTGTAAAGGCAGGTGAGGCCGAGTATCACTTCATTGAGATCATGGCCTGCCCCGGTGGCTGCCTCGGTGGCGGCGGACAGCCGATACCCACAGACATGGAAAAGAGAATGGAGAGGATGCGCGCCATCTACGCGGAGGACGAGAGTCTTCCCCTGAGGAAATCCCACGAGAACCCTGAGATTCAGCTTCTCTATGCGGAATACCTCAAAGAGCCTCTGGGTCACAAGTCTCACCATCTGCTTCACACGAAGTACACAAAAAGGGATAAGTTCTAGAGATATCTCTCCGTATTCAGGAAAGGGGCATGGCTTTCAGCTGTGCCCCTTCGCCTATATGTTCGGTTAGTGAGAAAAGGGGGTAGTTATGAGTCTGGTACTGTTTTTTTGTGGCGTGTTTCTTGTGCTTGCTGAACCGGATGTTCTCTGGTCCGCTGTAACCAGCGGCGGTGTGTATTGCTCAATCGACATGGGTGACCTTGACGGAGACGGGACTTCTGATGTGGCTTGCGGCGTTAATTTCTGGGACAGTGAACCGACTCTGTGGGCTGTTTCCGGGGTTGACGGTTCTACAATCTGGACCAGCAGTTCACACAATGGCATCTATTCCAACGAAGGATTCAAGTGGTTTCCTGACGCGGATGGCGATGGGAAGCGTGAAATACTTATGGCAACTCCAGGGGGGTATGCACCGCCGGGGCGATGCCTTTATCTCATTTCAGGAGTTGACGGATCAACCATCTGGGAATGGGCTGCATGTGAAGTCATGCCTTCCTATACAGGCTGGGGTTATTCATGCGCTGTCCTTCCGGACATAAATGGCGACAATATTTCCGAATGTGTGGGTGGATTCGGTACATCGGGATCTCCCAATTCGGGGCTTCTCGTCTGTATTGACGGTGCTTCCGGGGACAGTCTGTGGACTGTGTGGCTGCCGGATGCCGGTGAGGATGTGGAAGTTTTCGAAGATGTGAACAGCGATGGAGTAGAGGACATTCTTCTTGCGGTGGGGGGGAACGGCTATGCTGATGAAACTGCCTGGCTGGTGGATGGTGCCACAGGGGCTGTACTCTGGCAGAATGATCCGGGCGGAGACTGCATGTCCATAGCTCTGGCAGATCAGCCGGAAACATGGCCTTCAGCAGTATTTTGTACTTTCAATGGAAATGTCGTCTGCTATGACGGTGGCGGATCACTGCAGTGGAATTACACCGGATCAGGTATGTATATGGATGTTCAGGGTGGTCCTGATGTAGACGGAGACGGTGTTGGTGATATTGCTCTTGCTGCTGACGACAGTGGCGTGATGTGCCTTTCCGGTTCTGATGGAAGCGTCATCTGGAGCTATCCCAGCGGATCCAATACCTGGTCAGCAGTATGGGTTAATCCTGTGATAATACAGGGAGAACCTGTGCCCTGTGTGGCAGCGGGCTCTGTTAATGGAAGATCTGTCTGTCTTGTAAACGCACTTACCGGTGACCTGGTCTGGGAAATGCCTTTTACTGAGCGGGTATATAATGTCTCGACTGTTGCTCTGGACTATCTGTCCCCGGTTGTTATTGCCGGCCTGCAGGATCAGCAATCCCTGCCGGATCATGCATGGGCACTGGCGAGTTCCACAGAAACCGGAATTGCCAGCGTTCCACACTCTGGTCTGATCAATGTTGTTACACCTTCGCCGGGATCTGTTTCTTTCAGTGTATCAGGCGGGGGAGTCCTGGATGCTCAATGCTTTGATCTGTCTGGAAGGATTGTGTTTCAGGGGCAGTACTCAAGTAATCAGACCGTGATCGGTGACTCCATGAGTCCTGGAGTTTACATTATCAGAGCCTGCCGCGAATCTGTTACACAGTTTTTTAAAGTAACCGTATTGTAAAAAAAAGAGGGGGAGGGCTGGAAGCCCCCCCCCTGCGGAGAATCTGACCTTAGAATCTGTCCAGAGGGCTCAGAACCCTGAGGTGTGTACGGTTCTTGGCGAGCTTGAGATACGGTGTTATCATGGATGGTGTTGAGATTCCAAGAAGCTTCTGTACCATCTTTCTGTCAACACCGTCTTCAAGAAGGTGTACGGCAAAGCTGTGTCTGAGCCAGCCGAGAGTTGCTTTTTTGTCAATTCCGGCTTCGACCAGCGCGTCGGTGAAGGCACGCTGAATAGTTCTGGCGGAAACGAAACTGGTTCTTCCACGACCCGGGAAAACAAAGGGTGAAGGATCGGTTCTCAGGTCGAGATACTGAGCCAGGATTCTACCTGTGGTCTTTGCGAGGATAGTATCTCTGAGGAATTCACCCTCCGGGCTGTACACATGGATAACATTGTTATCCAGATCGACATGCTCGCGCCTGAGAATTGCAGTTTCACTCACTCTGAGTCCGCTGGAGTAGATGAACATAAGAGAAAGGCGGTATTTAAGATCATGAACATGCTGAAAGACTTCTGCAATTTCATCTCTGGTGAAAACGCCGTGAAGAGGAACCTTTTTGGCAATGACACCTGGTCCGGGAAGAGGATTGTCTTTCTTGAGAACCTGCGAGTACAGATACCTGATCGCGCTCTGTGCCTGGTTGATGTAGGAAAGAGATTTGCCCTCGTTAACAAGTTCTTCGAGATAGTCCCTGAGATCGTTCTTTGTAAGATCGCCTGTTTTTTCGCCAAAATGATTTACCAGACGGCGAAGGTGGGAAACATAGCTGTTGGCAGTCTTAGGACTGCGACCGGACTTCTCCAGCTGCTTTCTGGTTTCTTCAACATAGTTCACGCATTTACCCCTTTTCTGATTGTACCGACTCTCATGACCCCTCACTTCAGCAATAATAAAATGTCAACTCATGATTGTCAAGCGCTATTGGCTATTGTGAATGAATAAAGAAGGTGTTATTCTTTTAAGCCTGTACGTAGGCGATTTCAGCCATATTGAGGGGGTTGTTCATTGAGAGAAGAGAGTAGATTCACCGGTAGAGCCAGGCTATATGCACCTTTCATTCTTGCTTTTATTGTATTTTCCGCTGTTCTTGGCGCAGAGTATCTGATAGTTTACTCTCTCATTGATCAATGCAATCAGAGAGAGATCGAAATGTATCATGGGGCAATGGGTCTAATTATATACAACATTGACAGGTATGAGATTGAAACGGGTAACTCTATTTTCAATGACAATCAAGGGATGCCTGCCATCGTGAGTTCCATTGGGATGAACAACTCATTTATCCAGATTATACCTGATTCTATTGATTACCCAGCTTTTCTGCAGACAAAGCTTGCAGAGGGGCTTTCCCTTACTCCCATGGAGTATGGGAACACAATTATAGAAACTTCTGTCGGTAAAACACAGAATGGTGAAATTGTACTTCTCGAAGCACATGAACATCTAAATCCGGTGATTAAAGATCTGGAGAAAATCGCTTCAGGTCTGTTAATTGTGTTGTTCGCGATGATAATAATCGCGCTGGTTCCCGGCTCAATTCTCATCGAATCTCTTGCGCGAAGATCGACCATGATGAATTCTCTTGCACCTGCTTCCACCACGGGCAGCAATGATATACTCCGTGCGGGATTGGAGAGCTCGTCAGGAGTTGCCTTTCTGATCACATCCCCGGCGGGGATCATAGTCTCGACCTGTTCTTCATGTCTTGAGCTTCTTGGAATTGAAAAACTTTCAGAGGGGCTGTCTTTTGCATCTTTAACTGCTCTGCCCGCTGAGGTCAGAAAGAAAGAGCCCTCATCATTCCAGCGTTTCTCCAGAAGAAACATCACGGTACAGTCCATGAACGGTTCCCGGAAAGATTGCCTGATGGAGATTCACCCCTTCTACAAAGAAGAGAAGATTGTTTCTGTTCTGTTTCTTTTCATTCCGGGGGTAACAGATGAGTTCAGGCAGATTGCCGATTCCGGTGCATCAAGCGAAACGCGGGAAAATGTCAGCAGCAGAGCAAAGATGCATCTGGTCAAGTCGTTGATCCACGATATGAACAATCATCTTTCCGGAATTATAGGTGTTGCTTCCATTGAGATTGAGACATCAGCTTCTGATGGTGTCAGAAGTCCGTTCAGTGCAGTTCTTGACTCCGCGGAGAAACTGACATCTCTCTGCAATGACCTTCGAACCACGGTAACTGGTGACAATGACAGACGGCTTAGGGATGTTTCACTTGAGATGGGTCTTATAGCCGAAGTTCTCAGGAAAATTCTTCCAGGCAGAGTTGAAATAGAAATCAGTGGAAGTTGCAATGCCGGGATCAAGGCAGATCGAGAACTTCTCAGGGAATTCTTTTACGGTCTCGCTCTTAATTCTACCGCGATGATGAATGGCGAGGGCAGAATACGGATTGATGTTTCTGAGAAAATTCCAATGCCCGGCAATGGAGTTCAAGCGATTTCCCCGGGTAATAAAGTGTGTATCAGGTATTCAGACGGCTTTATCATGCCTGTGGCTCTCAGGGACATACTTTCCAACAGGAACTACTCCGTCTTTGATATTGAAAGACAATTCGGAGCCACGATCGGCAGCGGCTATAAAGCACTGAACAGCCTGGCTGGAAGCATTGTGTTTGAAAGAGGCTCCGGAGAAACCATTCTGTGTCTTCTCCTGGACGGGTTTGAACAGACAAAAGAAAAGGAAGTTTCATCAAGGCAGCTCACCAGAGCCATTGATGCTCCCGGCCTTTCTATTCTTGTTGCTGATGAGTTTGATATTGTGCTGAGCTCCATATCAGAGTATCTTGAACGCGGCGGTATGACCGTCGCAAGAGCCAAAGACGGCAACCGGGTGATGGAATTGCTCAAGAGCAACAGCTTTGATGCGGCGGTTCTTGATTTGAACATGCCGGGGGCTCCTACTCCGGGTATCGTAAGGTACTGCCAGACAAGCAGACCGGACATGGCAGTTGTGATAACTACTGGTTTTGACGCGCCGCAGGGGGTTAGAGATCTGATAGTTCATCCCTCTACGGAGTATCTCCACAAACCCCATAAACCGGAAGCTCTGGTCGGGATGATATATTCACTTATCAGCAGGCTGAAAGAGGAAAAATAGTATGACAGTTTCTGATTCGGCGTTAAGGTTACTGGCAGCCTTTGTTCTGGGTGGCATTGTGGGTCTGGAAAGACAGATACACGGAAGACCGGCAGGCTTGAGAACACATATACTCGTTTGTCTTGGTGCCGCGGTAGCGGTTATCGCCGGCGTTCAGGCAGAAGGATCTTTTCCGGGTATAACCATAGATACAGGGCGTATTATCGCCGGTGTTATCACCGGCATCGGGTTTCTGGGAGCAGGGACCATCATTCGTCACCGCGAGGGAATAGGCGGACTCACAACAGCCGCATGTATCTGGTTTGTCGCGATGATCGGGATTCTCTGCGGGTTCGCTTTTTATATTCTGGCTGCAATGGCGTCTGTCGCGGCACTTCTGGTTCTTCTGGTTCTGGATGCTCTGGAGGACAGGCTACCTACGGCCAGTTACTGGATGCTCACTGCGAAGACCGGCGACAGACCCCTTGAGCCATTCAAGATGGAATGTGAAGAGATTCTGGAAAAAAGGGGTATTCGTGTTAAAAGCGCCACATTCAAGATTTCCGACAGCGGTATTGAACTCAGTCTTGTACTGCGAGCCAGGAATAGAAAAACAGACTTTGAAGCAGCGGAAACAATAAGAAAAATAGGGGGAGTTACCAGCGTCAAATGGGCGCACAGGTCCGGAGAATGGTAAAAATCGGCGTGGCTCTCGGTGGTGGCGGGGCAAGAGGATACGCCCATTTCGGAGCTCTTTTCGCTCTTGAAAAAAGTGGAATCCCTATTCACTGCATTGCCGGTACAAGCATTGGAGCTGCGGTGGGGGCTTTGTGGGCTACATATCAGCATGTAGACTGCTACAATTCATTGAGAGAACTGGATAAGGCTGGAGTCAGAGACATTCTTGACCCGGAGTTACCTATGATCACCGGATTCCTGCGGGGGCGTAAGCTCTACGATGTCATGGAAAGCTGGTTCAAGGGATTCAGGGTCGAGAGTCTTACAAGGCAGTTCTGCGCCAACGCGGTTATGCTTAACACAGGTGAGGAAGTCACTTTCAATTCGGGGCAGCTTTCGGATGTGCTCCGGGCAAGTGTTTCAGTCCCGGTGATACTGTCGCCATGGCGGATAGGGGAATTTACTTATGTTGATGGAGGCGTTGTTAATCCCCTGCCCGTGAGGCAGTGCAGGGAGATGGGGGCTGATGTGGTTATTGCTGTGAATCTTCTGGGGGTTGTGCCCGTGGTGGAAACCTGTTCACCGGAGCAGGACGAAATACGAAGAGTTGCTCACAGATTGCATCTTCCCGAGGGAGTTATTGAGGTAGCTTCAGACATCCCCCTTCTCCATAAATTAAGAAATCCAAAAGTTCCGGAAACTGCTTTTGCCGCTGTTCTTATCTCTCAGAGAGCCCTTGTTAATGCAAATCTCAGGGAGTGGACACCTGATTATCTGATTCAGCCCGACCTGAGCAAGTACACCGGAGCTGAGTTTCATCTTGTTGAAGAGATAAGCGATATAGGTCTGGGGGCGGCGGAAAAGGTTATACCGGAGATCATCCGGGATTTGGACATATCAGTATAGCCTTCCGGTTGCCACGGAAAATTAGCATAATTGCTCTTGGGAAAAATCAGACTGAAGATGACAAATCCGGGAGGGGATATGGCACTGTTCTCCGGCAATCTTAAGAAAATGCAGAATGAGTTGGATGAGGCGAATGTAAACTGGAACAGGCTTGCAGATCTCTCTTCAGGCAGATACGACCTGTCAGGGAAAAATGCGGGCGAGGGGAAAACCCTTATTAACTCCATGGTAAAAAGGGCCGCCGAGCCAACCAGTGACGAAAGACCACTGGCTCAGATTTTCAGAAACATTACCTCCAGGGGAGCTGATCTCAACAGATCAATGAATTCTTCAGGAGAAACCCCTCTTCATCTGGCTTCCGGTCTCGCGGACAGCACTCTGCTGAAATCGCTTCTTGAAGCAGGGATTCAACCGGCATCTACTACCCGCACTGGTACTACAGCTCTTCATACGGCAGTTGCGGCAGGCCGCGCTAAGAATGTGAAGCTTCTTCTTGCTGCCGGTGCCGACCCGGGAGCAGAGGATGCCACCAGCAATGCTCCGCTGCATTTTTCTGTTCAGCTTAAGAACCCCCTGAAAATTGTCAAAATGCTTCTTGGAGCAGGAGCAAAGGCATATCACAGAAATTCTCAGCAGAAAACCTCTGTTGATATAGCCGAGGAAAAAGGACAGACCGCATGCGTGGAACTCCTTCTGGAGAGCCTGCGGAATCTGAGAAGAAACAGCAAAAGAAAGTGGAGTTGTCCACAGTGCGGCAGTCCGGTTAAAAGACCTCCACGGGAAAAGATTGAGTGGTATATCTCTCTGGACATGTGGGATCACTTCCAGCTTACCTGCGGAGAATGCGGTCATGTAACACCGGCCACTGTGCTTGACGGCGAAGTTTAGCTGACCGCAGCAATTATTCAGTGTGTGAGTTCGAATCCTGTTCGGAGTGCCGGGACGGATGGAATGGTGCTGCCAGTCTAACGATTTTCCCCTGATCTTATGCAGGTATTCTGAAGTTCTTCATGTCAGTCACGCTCCTGACTGAAAAGTGGTTCCACCGCGTTCTCAAAGATTTCTCTGCAGGCCGCCTTTGCCTTTTGTCTGTACTCCGGAGCACAGGCGACAGTTAGCAGGCTTCGGTTGGGTCTTGCCTTCATCATGTACTCCGCGAAGGGGGGATCAATTTCATCCAGAGGAATCAGGCGACCTCTTTTGTCAAGGAATCTGATGTCCAGTTTCTGGAATCGTTCCTCGGAGATTTTCACTGCTTCAATTGGAAGATCCACAATGATATATCCCGGATCTATTCCGGCTTTTGCTGAGATTTCCGCTGTGAGAAGTTCCGCAACTTTCTTCGGAGTACTGTTCTGATTTCTGAGACTGTTCAGGAAGTGAAGATCACTTTCCGATGTGGTTACAGCGTCAATTCTGAACACCTGAGAGAAAAGACCCTGTCTGTACTTTACTCTCCATGCCATTTCCCTGACCCATGGATCCGCTGATTCCTTTTCCAGAAAGCTGAGGATCTCGTCATCGGTCGTGAACATGAAGTTATCAATTTCCTTTAACTCAATGATGCTTTTTCGGGCGGCATTCAGCAGCATCTTATCGACAATTCGTGTTTTTCTGTGAAGGTATACCGATGAGTACATCTGAAGTCTGGCAAGAAGAAAGTCTCTGATGGCATTCAACCCCTTCTCAAGGAAAACAAGTTTGCCGTTTTTGATTGCCATGATGGATATGATTCTATCTACTTCGATGTGGCCGAAGGCAACGCCTGTAAAGTAAAAGTCTCTCTGCAGATAATCCAGCATATCCGCGTCCACTTCGCCGAATATCATCTGTTGAGCGAATTCCTGTTTCGTGTACCTGCTGGTAATCAGATCTGCCACATCTTCGGGATCAATTCCGTGTTTCCTGAGTATTTCGGGTATCTTTCCGGCACCCCTGACAGGCATTACTGTTCTTCCAGTGACCATGTCCGCGACAAGATCCATGTGATCGCCGCCTGTGAGTTCAAGGTAGAGGGGTTCCAGTGTATGAGACCACGGTGTGTGCCCTATGTCGTGGAGAAGCCCTGCCGCCTCAACCAGGTTCCTGGTGGTATCGGTGGTGTCATTGTACTCCTCCGGGCTTCTGTCGCTGAGGTGACTGGCTATGCGGCCGGCCAGGTGGGATACACCGAGAGCATGAGCAAGTCTCATGCAGTGGGCTCCGGGGTAGCTCTGAAATGTTGTTCCCAGCTGGTGAATGAAACTGAGCCTTTGAACCTCTACTGTTTTAAGAAGCTCTTCCTGCAGTGTAGAAAGACGAATAGTACCAAGTACCGGTTCTCTGATGTACATTACTTTGTGATTCATTGTCTGCCCTTCGCTGGTTCCCGTGTTGTTACTTGACCCTCCTATGATAATATTCAAGCCTTCCCGAGAGGAGGAACAATGGGATTGTGCGATTTTCATACACACAGTACTGCGTCAGACGGCAGGATGACACCAACTGAACTGGTTGATGAAGCATCAAGGTGTGGTCTCGACGGATTTGCCATCAGCGATCATGACACCCTTGCGGGTATTGAAGAGGCCGCAGCAAGGTCTTTCGAACTGGGATTGTTCTTCATTCCCGCAGTGGAACTCAGCGTGGATCTTCACATTGGTGGATCAGCTCACCTTCTGGGCTACTTTCCCGGAGCGGATCTCCCGGTGCTGTGCAATCCTTCATCTGAGATTCAGCAGGCGCTTCAGTTTGTTGTTGACGGAAGGAATACCAGGAATCCCGCCATTGTTCGCAAGTTCAGAGAACTCGGATTTGACATCACAATGGAGGATGTTGAGGCAGAGGCCGGTGAAGCGGTTGTAGGAAGACCTCACATCGCTGCAGTTCTGGTGAAGAGGGGCCTGGTCGGGTCATCCGAAGAGGTCTTCAACAGGTACCTGGGATCTGGAAAACCGGCCTATGTGGAAAGAAGGCGGCTTGGGGATTACAGAGCTATTGAGATAATCAGACAAGCAGGGGGACTGCCCGTACTGGCACATCCCAAGTATATTCGAGTTGAGGGTTTCAGAGAACTGGGGGCTCTTGTGTCCTCCCTGGCGGATGCTGGTCTGGCTGGTCTTGAGGCGTACTATCCCGAGCAGGCTGACACCATGGTTTCTTTTCTGGAGGATGCATCGAGAAAACACAAGCTTCTGCTGACAGGCGGAAGCGATTTTCACGGAATCAGGCACCCGCTTCCCGGCTGGTGCGATGGTTTTTTCGGGGTGGATACGGATAAGGTTATGAATTTTATGAACGAATGCGGGGCCGGGGAAAGGATCAACCATGGCAAAACTGAGTGACCTTGTTAAACAGATCGACAAGACTGCAAAATCCGGAGATAGAGAGAAAGCTCTCAAGATGCTTGACAATCTGCTGAAGAAAGTTCCTGAAGCAAAAGCACAGCCACTCCTTAAAAGGCAGGATATGTACAGAGGTGAGCTTGCCAATGAACAGCGCATAATCGCATTGGAGAAACAGTACAACATCTGATGCTGAGATGTTCTATTTTTTTTCTTTTACTACTGCTCGTGGCCTGCGGGCCCGGGGTTGTGAATCGAACCTCTGAAATTTCATCTTATGCCGCCAGAGCTTCCTGGGGGTGGGAGAGTACAGACTTTTTTCTTGTGAGAGGCAGAGCGAGGCTTGAGGGCGAAAATCAGGTTTTTTCGGGTCCGTTCCTTCTCTGGGCTTCAAAAGATGTACCAGCTGTAAGGGCTGATTTCTGTGGCCCTGACGGATCTCCGCTGCTTTCATTACTTCTTGATTCTGTGGGGTGTCTCATTTACCGGCCCGAAGAAGCACAAGCCATTTATGTTATGGGAGGAATGCCTGCGGGAAGTGGCTACCTTGATGTTAACGCAGTCATTTCACTGATAAGAACCGGGTTTCCGGCGATACCGGTGCAGTGGGAAATGGTTGCGTCCTGCGACACCTCTTCACGGGAAGAAAACCGGTGGATATTTGTTTCTTCAACTTCAGACACCGCTGTTGTTTCTCTAAGACATTCCCGGCTCTTTCCTCTGTTTGATATCGGAGACTTTTCGCTGGAAGCAACCGCCGCCTCCTGGCATGACGAGTTTAATGCGCGGCCAATGGAATGGAGGCTTTGTTCTCCGTCTGTGAACGCCATAATTCGCATAAGAAGCTATGACACAGAGACAGAACCCCAGAGTAATGTGTGGAGCATGGTTGTTCCCGTTCCCGTTGATACAGTCGGTACTGACGGGGGACCCTGGAGGTCTGCTTTTGATTTTCCGATTCGTTAACTTCATCCAGTTAACACAGCAATCGCAGCTTGTACCCTTGCGGGGTAACCCCTTTTCATCTGGTTCGGCAAGTGGTATATAGCCTGCGTTACCAGAGTAAGAATACCGATTCCACATCAGGAGAACGAAAATGGGTATAAAGAACTTCTTTGTCAGGTTTACGGGTTCGGGAAAATCCAGTTCCCAGGGAATGTTCTCATCTGCCATGGCAATTGATCTTGGTACAACCAACACAATTATTCACCAGCTTGACAGAGGTATCGTTCTTGAGGAGCCAAGTGTAATAGCCGTTGAAAGGGACAGTGGAAATGTTCTTGCTGTTGGCGGGGAAGCGAAAGCTATGCTCGGTCGAACAGGAGGGGATATTTTGGTAATCCGGCCCCTTAAAGATGGTGTTATTAAAGAGGCTACAGCTACAATGGCCATGCTGAGAAGGTTCTTTGAGCAGGCGCAGACAAGACGGTTTTCCATGCGTCCCAGAGTTCTTGTCTGTGTTCCCAGCGGAATCACAGAGGTTGAGGTTAACGCTGTACGCACCTCCCTCGAGAGGGCAGGCGCCAGGGAAGTGCTTCTTGTACCCGAGCCTCTTGCCGCGGCAGTTGGTGTCGGGCTTCCCGTTGAGTCAGCAGTGGGTAACATGGTGGTGGATATCGGAGGAGGAACCACTGAAGTCGCGGTAATCAGTCTGAGTTCCATAGCGGCTGACAGCTCCATAAGGGTTGGTGGCGATGAGATGAACGAAGCAATAATCAACTACATGAAGAAAAGTGCTTACCTTCTTATAGGTGAACGCACAGCTGAAATGGTGAAGATGAGACTTGGGTCAATGCTGGAGGAGGATGCCAGAGAAGAAGAGGTCAGCGGAATGGACGCTACTTACGGTATTCCCAAAACCATTACTGTGAAGGCCAGTCAGATAAGATCTGCTCTGCAGCAGCCTGTTAACGCAATAATTCAGGCCGTGCAGCAGGGGCTTGAGAGAACACCTCCGGAGCTGGGTCGAGACATTGTTAACCGCGGAATTGTTCTTACCGGTGGCGGCGCGCTGCTTCGGGGACTGGATGTTCTTCTTACCAGAGAAACAGGTCTGCCAATAAGAATTGCCGATAACCCTCTTTCCTGTACTGTACTCGGAGCAGGTATTATTCTCTCCGATCTCTACAGATATCGCAAACTGCTGATCAGCTGATCATGAGAAGCAGCGATGTCAGACTGGCACGGAACATCGCGGCAGCAGTCGCGATGTTGTTTTTTGGCCCCTCTGTACTGGGGGTTGGCGGCTCTATCCTCGGCGCGAAATTTGCGTCTTTGTTTTTTTCTGAAAATCAATCCGCTGATTCCGACTACCTTTCGCTGTCTGTAAAACTGATGCTGGAAAACGCAGAGCTGCGGGAGATGGCGGCAAAAAGTAAACTTTACCGCTCAATGCTTCATTACACAAGAATGCCTGAGGTCACAGCCCTGGTCGGGAGGGTCATGTACAGATCCGAGGGGCTTATCAGGGGAGACCTTGTTATTGATCGCGGGTCGGATCACGGCATTTACACAGGTGCGATCTGTATTACCAGCAGAGGACTCGTGGGCATTATCACATCAGTTGAATCATCCAGTTCCACCGTAGTTCCCATCACCAGCCCGGCGATTCATGTGAGTTGCATTACTGCGACTACCGGTTCTCTGGGGATTCTAGGCTCTGAATCAAGTGGAAAACTCAGGCTCGAGTATGTGGATAATTCCTCTGATCCGTTCATCGGAGAGACGGTTCTTACCAGCAGATTCGGGGGTGTTTATCCCGAGGGAATTGTTGTCGGGACGGTGGAGGACATCTCAGAGGGAGGCCAGGGCCTGAATCTTTCCCTCTCCGTGGTTCCGGCAGTTGATTTTGAGAGAGTTGATGAGGTTCTTATCCTTCTTTCCGGGGATCAGGCAGAATGAGGGAGCATCTGTCCGGCTGGCTGATTGTTTCTCTGGCAATAACAGCGCAGTTCCTTCTTGAAGCTACTCTTGGAAGAGTTGTGACAGCACCTGCCATTCTTGTCCCGGTGCTTGTCTACCTGTCTCTTTCCCATTCGAACTACTGGTCAATCGAAGCTGCCTTCTGGAGCGGCTTTGCAATTGATCTTCTTCTCCACCAGCCGATTGGAGTCAGCTCAATAGCGATGCTCACCGGGATTGCTCTGTCGCGCTGGATACTGAGGGTGACCACTGGAGCTCTCGATATGACTTTTGTGATTAATGCGTTTCTGGCCTCAATTCTGTCCGACCTGTTTTTTATCTTTCTGGCTGCAAGACCGGTGGGAAGCGGATTTGGTATTTCCACTTTGCTTATCGTGCCTCGTGTTCTTTTCTCGCTTTTACTTTACATGATCATTCCCGTGATGTTTGGAAGAAAGAGCAGGGAACTCGGATGAGGTCTTCTTCGTCTTTCAATGAGAGACCCTATCGCTCAATAATGTTTATTACCATTGCAGTATTTCTGGTTCTCGCGGGAAAGCTCTTTGAACTTCAGATAGTGAAGGGCGGTTACTACAGAGAGTTGTCATCAAGGAATCACATACGATCAGTTGTTCATCCTGCTCCAAGGGGGATAATAAGAGACAGGAACGGAGTGGTTCTGGCGGACAATGTTCCGGCGTTCACAGTTTCTCTGGTCAGTGTGGAATTCGACAGTACAAATGCAATGCTTCTGGGAAATCTTCTCCGGATGGATCAGCATATATTTCGCGAAAGACTTTATGCCGCTGAATCCAGCCCATACAGATCCACCCGGATAATCAGTGGCCTGACTGTGGAGGATGCCGGAAGAGTTGCTGACAATCTGTATCGTCTTGGCGGAGTATCTGTAGATATTCTGCCCAGGAGAAGGTATCACAACAGCATTTCCTTCTGCCATCTGGTTGGCTATGTCGGGCTTGCTGACAGTACCAGAGTTTTTGTGGGAGAGCTTTCAGGCAGAACCGGGCTGGAGAGAATTCTGAATCAGAGACTGGTCGGCAAGCACGGCGTTGTTCGAGAGGTTGTCGACGCGCATGGAAGAGTTGTGGAGAGATTACAGGGAGGTGATGTGGAACCCTCGCCGGGAGAGGATATTACACTTACACTGGACACCAGACTTCAGTTGACAGCTGATTCACTGATAATGTCTACCGGTCATTCGGGAGCGGCGGTGATCCTTGACTATGAAACCGGCGAGATTCTTGTCCTGTCTTCTGTTCCAGGCTTTGACACGAATCAGTTCGTAGGGGGTATCTCCTCAGATGACTGGAACAGGATTCTGAATCATCCCGGGAAACCTCTTCGTAATCGTTCCTGGGCCACAGCCTACCCTCCCGGATCAGTATACAAGACAGTGAGTGCCGCCTGGCTGCTTGAATCAGGGATTGTGAACGAGAATACTCTGCCGGATCCGTGTTACGGCACATTTCACTTTGCCGGGAGTGATTTTCGCTGCTGGAGTACTCATGGAAGGCTTAATATCATCGGCGCGCTCGCCCAGTCCTGCGATACCTATTTTTACAGAACAAGCATGCTGGGTGACATGGATGAAATGGCTGAGTTTTCCCGCGGTTATGGAATGGGAGCGCCTGTTACTGAGATTCTTCCCGGTGAGGCCTCAGGTGCTTTGCCTACCCGGGAACTGCTCAACGAGCTTTTCGGCCCGGGGGGCTGGGGGCTTGGTAATCTGATGATAGCCTCCATTGGTCAGGGCGAGGTACTTGCCACTCCTCTCCAGATTGCGGTGACATCAGCACTGATAGCTTCCAGTGGTGATCTGCCCGCGCTTTCCCTTGTGATCGGTGAATCCTCTTCCGGCAGAACCTGGGAAACAAATACATCGGAAGAAACATTCCGAATTGTCAGGGAGGGCATGCTGCAGGCTGTGGAGTCATCGCGCGGTACAATGCACAGCTCAATGGGCTGTCTGCCGGTGACCGTTTTTGGAAAATCAGGTACAGCGGAGACCGGATCCGGCGAGGATCACGCATGGGTGACGGGATTCATAGAAGAACCGCAGCCGGTAGCCTTCGCTGTTATCATAGAGAACGGAGGCCATGGGGGGGTTGTTGCCGGTCCTGTGGCTGCGGGTCTTGTAGAAAAGATGCTGGAGATTGCTCATGAGACGGAATGAAAAGCCTGACTGGCTCTTTGCAGTCTCACTGTTTCTACTGTTGTCTCTGGGACTTTTGTGCGTTTATTCCGCATCGGGCTCTCAGAGAGGTCTTTTCACTCATCAACTGTTTTTTGTTCTTGCGGGTATTATTGTTTTTTTCGGCGCATTAGTATTTCCACTGAGGTTTCTTGAGGAATCAGCTCCGCTTATTTACGGCGTTTCCCTGATTCTGCTTGTACTGACTATCTTTTTTGGAGGAGGACCTGCCGGCAGATGGCTTCAACTGGGGCCATTGAATATTCAAGCATCAGAGATCGCCAAGTTGTGCGTAATAGTGCTTTCCGCGAGATGGCTCCCGGCGCTTAAAAGAGAATCTGTTCCCGGGGGGGTTTCTCTGTATTTGTCGACGGTTGGTGTACTCACAGCGCTGACTCTTCTACAGCCGGATCTGGGCACAGCCGTTGTTATAGTGATGATTGTTTTCGGCATGATCTACTGGGCGGGATTTGGCTTTAACTGGATATTTCTCTTTTTAAGTCCATTGTCCGCAGCCATTTCTTCAATCAAATTTGTTTCATGGATAACATTTACTGCTTTTCTCTGCTGGGTTCTCTACAGATCAGGTGCAAGGCCGCGCAGGTGGGTTTTCTTTCTGGTAATGACCAGTGTGATAGCCGCTGCCACGCCGTCTGCATGGGGTCTTCTCCGCCCATACCAGCAGGCACGATTGACCACCTTCCTGAATCCGGAAGAAGACCCCTACGGTGCGGGGTGGAATGTTATTCAGTCAAAGGTCGCGATTGGATCCGGCGGAGCTACCGGTCAGGGATTCTTGAATGGAAGTCAGAATGAACTCGCGTTCCTCCCCGCAAGGCACACCGACTTCGTCTTTTCCGTGTGGGCGGAAGAGTGGGGGTTTGTCGGCAGTCTTTTCCTTCTTTCTCTGTATGTGGTTCTTGCATGGAGAATTCTGGTTGGTGCAAGACGCTCCTTAAATCCGTTCAATTCAACTATTGGTGCGGGCACGGCAGTTTTCATCATAATTCATGTTGTTGTTAATGTGGGAATGACGCTGGGAATGATGCCTGTTACAGGTCTTCCTCTGCCTCTAATTACATACGGAGGCAGTCACATAATTACGGAAATGCTGCTTCTCGGCTTTTCCGGCAATGTGATCCGGAACTGGCGCAGTTACTGACAGCAACACTGCTCTTCGTTATCATACAGCATTCGTTAAACCAACAGATTGAAGGGGAACATGCATCCGATTCTTTTCAAAATAGGTTCACTGCCCATAAACAGCTACGGACTTATGCTGGCTGTTTCATTTCTGCTGGGAGTGAAACTGGCATCGCGCAGAGCCTTTAAACTGGGCATTCCCGCTGATGAGACAGTTAATCTCAGCATCTGGATAATGGTCGCGGCAATAATTGGATCCAGGGCTTTTTATGTAGTCACACACATGGATCAGTACTCCGGGGATCCTCTGGCAATTGTGGCATTCTGGAACGGCTTGTACGGGCTCAGCATGATGGGCGGTGTCATTCTTGCTGTGATTACCGGATTTACCTGGATAATAAAGAAGGGATGGCCCGTCTGGTCCTTTGCCGATGCCATTATTCCATCTTTTGCGCTGGGAATATTCATCACACGAATAGGCTGCTTTTTCAATGGATGCTGCTTTGGCACTGAAACAAGCTGCTCCATTGGCGTGTCTTTTCCTTCCGGCTCACTGCCCTTTTCGGTGTTTGGGAGTGCCCCTATCCATCCGGCACAGCTTTACAGTTCTCTGGGCGGTCTGGCTATTCTGCTTATACTGCTTATTTCCGATCGTAGAAAAAACTTTCCCGGATTCATTTTCTCCATGTTTCTCGGCCTTTACGGCGCAACAAGATTTGGTATGGAAGAGTTCAGGTATTTTGATCATGCCCTCAGCAGCAGTTTCGGCTACAGTGTTTTTGCAGCCAGACCGGGGATGACAGATAATCAGCTTATCAGCCTTGGCATGATTTTCCTTTCTCTCGCTCTGGGAATATGGCTCTATTATCGGGATCAAAGAAGTTTTTCCTGAACCTGCTGGTTCACCGATGCATCGGTTGCGGCAGCAGGATAGAAGCAGGGAAAGGCAGGTTCTGTCCGTGGTGTCTGGTAAGAATGTACCCGGACGGTGAACGGATGGCGGGAGGAATACGAGTTCTTACCGGCTTTTTTCACACCGGCGTGGTGCGCGAGATGATTCTCAGGCTCAAATTCGGCGGCGAGAGGCATCTGGGCAGAGAACTGGCGAGGCTTGCACTTGATTCATGGAAGGAAACGCCATCAGGTGATGATACTATTTTTCCTGTTCCAGCCTCCAGGAAAAGATTGCGGGAGCGTGGTTACAACCAGGCGGCGCTGCTTGCTGCCGCCATCTCCACAGAGACCGGGGCAAAGTTTAAAGATCCTCTGATCCGAAGCAGCGGAGAGTCTCAGATCAGAGTCCCCGGAGCAGGGAGGGCTGAAAACATCCACGGAAAATTCTCTGTTTCGCAGGGAACAGGGTGCGACGGGAGGCTGTGGCTGATTGACGATGTGATGACTACCGGCGCGACCATCACGGAAATTGTATCCACTCTTTCAGATGCTGGAATCCACCGGGTGCAGCCGGCTGTGGTATGCTTTCGAAAAATCAGTAAAGAGAGTATTATTAGCAGGGAGGTTAACCATGCAGGGGTCTGATGACGCGGTTCGCAATTATGTGCACAAATTGAAGTTTCAGGTAAAAGACACTCTTCTCGCCGCAAGGTACGGATTCAACATAAGGAATATCTGGGTCTTCTGGAAGGGAATAATCCAGGCCTGGGCGGTATGGGCATTCTTTGCCTATGCAGGCTTTCTCGCAGCGGGAGATTCAGTTGTCCACAGGTTTGCAGCGGCCAGAATGTGTCCTGTGCCGGATGGTCTTTTCATGACAAATGTTCCTTCGGTGATTTTGCTTGTTCTGGGTACCCTGCTTGCTTTCTGTATCTATATGATTACTGCTCTCAAGGTTTCAAGGCTTACATTCGAGCAGTTGCGCGGGGATCAGTTTTTCTCTGAAGCCGACGCACGCAGGTTCTGCCGTTCCAACTGGAAAGCCGTGATTCTTACACCTCTGGCTATTGCTGCCGGGATTGTCACGGGAATCCTCGTCATATTTATTATCGGGCTTATCGGCAGGATACCTTCCGCCGGACCGATACTTGCGGGACTGCTTTCGATTCCAGCCTGGGTACTGGGTCTTTTCCTTGTGCTGGCATTTGTTGTTCTTATGCTTTCCGTCTTTCTAGCACCGGTAATAACAGCAACGACAAAGGGCGACACATTCGAATGTCTTTTTGAGGTATTCAGCATTGTAACATCTCAACCCATGCGGCTCTTCCGGGGTATTGCCACCGGGGTTTTCATGAGAGTTATCGCCCTTGCTGTTTTTTCCGTCTTTGCCTGGGGCTCTGTTACCGTTGTTTCTTCTGTTCTTTACCGAACCTCCGGAATTCAGGGATTCGGAGACACCATGGAATCAGGATTCTCCAGAATCGCTCCGGAAATAGTTCCATTCTATTCATCAATTTTCAGTCCGGTTTCTTCCACCGGGCACACTGATTCATCCTGGGACGGGCCGGCAGGGCTGCTTGTTTCTCTGGCTGGCGCAGCTGTTTTCCTTGCTCTGTGGGCTTACTGGCTCTCAAGTTGTACTGCCCAGTGGACTATTTTGTATCTGGGTGCCAGGTACAATCGTGACAGGGAAGATCTTCTTCTGAGAGCAGAGGAAGAGGAATACCGGGAATTCAGCAGGATCCACAGTTCAACCCGTAACGATGGAGACAGGACTGTGGAATGAGTTCTCCGAAATTCGTTCATCTGCATCTTCATTCTGAATACAGCCTTCTTGACGGAGCGATCCGCTTCGACAGTCTTGGCCGTTTCCTTGTAAAGAACGGGATGGATGCTGTTGCTGTTACCGACCACGGAAACATGTTCGGTGCTGTTCAGTTCTGCGATACAATGAAAGACGCAGGCGTGAAGCCTATCATAGGCACAGAGGTGTACCTTTCCCCCGGAGACAGGCACGAAAAAAAGGTGTACAGCGGAAGACCTAAATACTATCACCTCACACTGCTGGCAGCTGATGAGGAGGGGTATCACAACCTCATGAAGCTTTCTTCCGCCGGGTATCTTGAGGGTTTTTACTACAAACCGAGGATTGATCGTGAGATACTTGAGAAGCACAGCGCCGGTCTGATAATCGGATCTGCCTGCCTGCAGGGCGAAGTCGCCCGGCACCTTCTTTCAGGCAACAGAGACAAGGCTGTCGAGGCGATTCAATACTACCGGAATCTGGTAGGGAAGGATCGTTTCTTCATAGAGCTTATGGATCACGGACTGGCGGAAGAAAAGCAGATTCTTCAGGAACTGGCGGAGATAGCCCGTGAGACCGGAGTACTGCCTGTCGCGACAAATGATGCCCATTATCTGTCGAAGGATGATGCCAGAGCCCATGAGGCTCTGCTTTGTCTTCAGACCGGAAAAACTCTGGATGATGCCAAAAGGATGAAATTCGGCACTGATGAGTTTTATGTGAAAACTCCTGATGAGATGGCTAAACTTTTCAGCTGGATCCCGGAGGCGGTTTCCAACTCCTGCGTTATCGCTGATATGTGTGATTTTGCTGTTTCAAAGGGGAAGTTTCTTCTTCCCGACGCACCCATGCCCGAGGGCTTCAGCAATCAGGGAGACTATCTCGCGCACCTTGCGGCTGCGGGCCTGAAGAACAGACTTGGTCGTTGTATTTCCGATATTGAAAGTCGACGACTCGACCACGAACAGAAAATTATTAACGATATGGGTTTTCCCGGCTATTTCCTGATAGTTTCGGAACTTATGCGCTGGGCTCGCCGGAAAGGTATTCCAGTTGGTCCGGGCAGGGGCTCCGCGGCAGGAAGTCTTGTCTCTTTTGCGGTTGATATAACCGATGTGAATCCGCTGGATTATGATCTGAGTTTTGAAAGGTTTCTGAATCCCGCGAGAGTCCAGATGCCGGATATTGACCTTGATGTGTGCGTGGAGCGCAGGGGCGAGATTATTGATCACATCAAGCGGCTGTACGGCGAGGAGAGCGTCTGCCAGATAATCACATACAGCAGAATGAAGAACAAGGCTGTTATCAAGGACATTGCCCGTGTACTCGGGATGAGCTACAATGACGGGGAAACTTTTTCGAAACTTGTTGGAGAGGCAGATGACGGTACAGGCAGAAGCCTCAGGGAGATTGTGGACTCCAGTGCCGCGCTGAAATCACAGATCAATGGTAATGCCAAAGGGCCCACTCTGATTGAATATGCTGACCGTCTTTCAGGCATGGTGAGGCATGCCGGTGTGCATGCCGCAGGTGTTGTTATTACACCGGGACGCCTTGACAAATATGTACCACTCTACTGGGCCCGGGAAAAGGGTGTCACCACTCAGTACGAAATGAAGGCTGCTGAGAAGATCGGTCTTCTCAAACTTGATGTACTCGGGCTTAGAACGGTAACAGTAATCCACCATGCCGAAGAAGCCATCAGGCGGTACGAACCGGACTTTTCCATTGAAAAAGTATCATACAATGACGCTCCGACACTGGAGATGATAAGTTCCGGTGACACCACAGCGATTTTTCAGCTGGAAAGCAGCGGTATGCGAGAAGCTCTGCGAAAGATCGGCGTGAACCGCTTTGATGATGTCACAGCAGCGGTGGCTATTTACCGTCCCGGCTCCATGCACATGATTGATATCTACGCAGCCAACAAAGAGAAGGCAGCAAGGGGAGAGAGTATCAGTTACCCTCACGATGCTTTGAAGGAAGTACTTGAGGATACTTACGGCGTAACCATCTATCAGGAACAGGTGATGCGGATTGCCAATGTTCTGGCTGGAATGAGCATGGCGGATGCCGATAATCTCAGAAGGGCAATGTCCAAGAAGATTGCCGCCCGGATGGCTCAGATGAAGACTGTTTTCCTCAAGGGCGCCGCAGAAAGGGAAATTACTAAAAAGAAGGCTGCGGAGATATGGGATCTGATAAAGAAATTCGCCGAGTACGGATTCAATAAATCTCACGCGGTCTGCTATGCCATTATCGCGTACAGAACGGCCTATCTGAAAAGGCACTATCCCGCGGAGTTCATGGCAGCCTGTCTTACCAGTGAGATCGGCACAGTGTCAAAACTGAGGTCTCTCGTAAAGGAAGCCATACGCCTCGGGGTTACTGTAACCGGTCCTTCAGTGAACCGCGGTATGGAGCGGTTTGTTGCTTCGTCACCGGAAGAAATAGTGTATTCCCTGGCCGCAATCAAAAATGTGGGAGTTACTCCGGCCGGGGAAATTGTGGAGGCGAGAAAAACAGGCGGCGATTTCAAAACAGTTTTTGACCTCTGCGCCGGTGTATCTCTGCTTGAGAAGTCTTCCGGGCTGAACAAACGGTCTCTTGAGGCTCTCATTCTCGCCGGAGCTACAGACTGTCTTGAAGGTAACAGAGCCCAGCAGCTTGGAGTGATGGAACAGGCTCTTGAGTATGCTTCCGCCGCCAGGCGGCATCACGATTCAGGCCAGATGTCTCTGTTTGGATCAGAAGGCGAGGAGCCGGTTGCTCCTTCCCTGGCTCCGCATGACGAAATTCCTCTGGAGGATAAACTGGAGAAAGAGAGAGAAATGCTGGGGTTTTATTTCTCCGGCCATCCGCTGGATATGTATACTGAAGAGATCAGCGGGTTCACAACTCATTTCGTGGATCAGGTTGATTCCGCCCCTGCAGGTTTTCTTTCAGTAGCGGGAACAATCACGGCAGTCAGAAAGATAAATACCCGCAAGGGGGTTATGGCATTTGTGACAATCGCGGGGAAAATCGGATCCGCCGAGGTCATTCTCTTTTCCGATGTACTTGAAAGATACAGTGATCTTGTTCAGACAGGAGCCCTGCTCATTTTTGAAGGAGAGGTAACTGAAGGCAAAGGCAGCCGGGAGGACAAATTGCTGGTTAACAGAGTTGTTTCCCTGCAAAAATCCAGAGAATTGATGAATCCCGGGGTCTTTATAGAAGTGGATGGACTCCAGTGCGGAATGAGTGTTCTTGAGGAAGTCAACGAATACATAAGAATGAATCCCGGGAAGGGAAGACTGTTCATGAAGGTTGTATTTCCTTCAAGCAGAGTTGTGAACTGCATTTCACGATCAATAACTGTTGATACTGGTAATGAATTTCTTGCTGGACTGAGGGATATTCTGCCGAAGACTGCTGCAGTTTCCCTCTGTCGCGGTGATGGGAGACACAAATGAAATTTCTGTTTGTATTGCTGGTAGTTTTCATTGCCGCTTCTCAGAGCCGGGCCGGCGAACTCATGCGGGTTGCCGGGGAACCCACTGCAGGAGTCATTGCTCCGAGAACATTCAATGTCGCCATTAGTACTTTTCCCGTCAGCGGTCTTCGATTCTCGGTGACCGCCGGTATCCTGCCCAGATTCATGGCGGGACTGGGGTACGGCGGATGGAACATTATGGGGATGAGCGATCCCGACTGGTTTGACGAGGTTTATCTGAAAGCAAGACTCAGAGCACTTGATGAAAAGCGAACCTTTCCCGCTATTGCTCTGGGCTACGATAACGAAGCTGAACATTCCCGGTCAGGCGCGGAGTACTTGAGACCCGCCAGAGATTTCTATCTGGTGTTCAGCAAGAACTTCGCCGGCTGGGGCGGAGACATGGGCTTTCACTTCGGGGCGAACCTTACAAGCGACAATCCTGATCATCTGGGAAGCTGGTTCGGGCTGGACAAGTCATTCCCGGGCGGCTTCGGGGTTGCGGCCGACTGGGATCTGGCAACAAATGGTGACACAGAGTACCGATTTGATAAATCAGGTGGTTTTGTGGATATTGAAACTTACTGGGAGAGTTTTGGCCAGGTCAGAATAGGTCTCAGGTTCTGTGATATTCTGGAAACCGGCGGAGCACCCTACCGCTCACTTGTGATTGATTTCCTGGGACTGATCTAATTTAAGGAGACAGAGTGAATAAGGAACTGATGAAAGCGTACTCTGAAGTGATTCTCAGCAGTGCTCTCAAGATAAAGAAAGGTGATGTTCTCTGGCTTCGCAGCGAGCCTGTACATCTGGAGCTGGCCAGATTCATGGCAGAAAAGGCATACAAACTTGGCGCGAAGTATGTAAATGTTTCACTGGAGGATCCTGCATTTGCTCGAATCCGGATTGATTCGACCGTTGATGAAGATTTCCTTGATTATGTTCCGGAGAACAGAACACCAATGTTTGATTCCATTGTAAAAGAGGGCTGGCGTTCTCTGGCGCTGCGCGGACCCGCTGAACCTGATCTCATGGAGGGTGTTGATTCTGTCAAACTGGGTAGAACCACAAAGGCCGCTTCCATGGCAAGAAAGGGTTTTCTTTCTGCGATTTCTTCAAACAGGCTTCCCTGGAATGTCTGTCTTGCCCCAACCCGGGCCTGGGCTGCCAAGGTACTCGGCAGTGATGAAGACTGGGAAAAGAGAATATGGGACATCCTTATTCCGATTCTTCGGCTGGACAAAGACGATCCTGCCGCGGCCTGGCTGGAGCACGATGCCATGCTGAAGCGAAGAGCCGCGTTCCTTAACTCTCACAAGTTTCCGAAGATCAGGTTCTCCGGACCTGGAACTGATCTGACAGTCGGCATGCTTCCGGACAGGCGTTTCAACGGAGGAAGCTGTACCGCTGCTGATGGAACAGTATTCTTTCCCAATGTTCCGACTGAGGAAGTATTCAGCACACCTGACATGACTGCCACCGAAGGGAAAGTCAGGTGTACGAGACCGGTTACGGTATACGGAGTTCAGGTGAATGGAGCCTGGTTCCGATTTGAAAAGGGCAGAGTGGTTGAATCCGGGGCGGAGACCGGCGCGGATGTACTCAAACAGTATCTCAGCGCGGATGATGGAGCATCGATGCTGGGAGAGGTTGCTCTTGTGGGTGTGGATTCACCAATTTACAAGTCTGGTAAAATATTTCACAATATACTCTTCGATGAGAATGCCTCATGCCATATAGCCCTGGGTAACGGCTATACTGACTGCATTGCAGGCGGCACAACAATGGATGAGGAGGCTCTGCGCAGCTGCAGATGCAACCAGTCTCTGGTTCACACTGATTTCATGATTGGCAGTGAAGAGGTTGATGTTACCGGTATCGCTGCTGACGGTACTGAAACAGCAATCATTAAAAGCGGCGAATTCGTGATCTGAAGGGAAGAGAAAAATGATTGATCCGAGACTGCTTGAAATTCTTGTATGCCCCAGGTGCAAGGGGGAACTTGAGTACAGGACAGAAGGAAATGAAAGTCTGATATGTAAAAAATGTGCTGTGGTTTTTCCAGTCAGAGACGATATTCCGGTAATGCTTATGGATGAGGCAGTGCCTGTTAAGAGCCAGTGAAACCAACCGCTTTTCTCAGGATAAAAGTAACGCCGGGTTGCGGCAGAACAGAGTTTTGTTCAATGATGGACGATGGATGCTGCAAGATTCGCCTGAAAGCCCGGCCTGTTGAAGGAAAAGCAAATGCAGAGCTTGTCCGGTGGATTGCAAAACAGTTCGGGGTTCACCGGGATTCCGTGCTGATCAAATCAGGAAGTACTTCGAGAAAAAAAACAGTAAAAATCTTATCGCCCTGTATTGTACCTGAGTGGTATCATGAGTGAGAGAATGCTTGCTGAGTCCATTCGCAGAGAGCTTGAAGAGTCCGGCAGAAAACAGATACTTGTCAGGAACCTTCATAAAACAGAGAAGCTTATTTCTGCCCTTGAAGCTACCCTCTGCGATGTGCGTGTAATTGTTGTGGATTGTGCCGATGATGATTCTTTGCGCGGGAGTTTGTTCACATATTTTGTGGGAGACAGTCTTCCGGATGATGGCACTGCCTTCGAGGCCGGCTGGCGTTCACACGCAACGGAGATTTCCCTCTGTTCGGAGGCGGCAGGTCTCGAAATCGTGGCAGGCCTTCACTGTGTAAAGGCTGTTTTAAAAAACTTTCTTCTTGACAATACCTCACAGCCACCGGACGCTCAGGATCTTGCAAAGGTTTTTTCATCTTTCGCATGGTCTCTTCCCTCTGTCATCTGTTTTACCAACTACACAGGCAGGCAGGGAGGTCCTGTTTCCGCTCTGCAGACAGGTATGCTTTCCGGCATGCCTCCAATCCTTGTCTGTCGGGGGGATTGCGGGGATTTTATCGGGGCTGACTTTATACTCGAGTCGGGAATGATGTCCCCGGATTCCATTCGATGCTATCTGGCTGAAGAAAACTCACGGGCAGTACCGGAGATGGTGCTGATTGCTACCGGCGGTGATGAAGGTCTGGTAAAACTCTATGCAGGATTGCAGAAACTCACCGGCGAAGAGGGTGACGATGTGTTTCTTATGCTCGATACTTTTCTTCAGAAGAATCCCCGGCTGGCACTGTTTGCCCGGACGGCCGCGCTGTTTGGAATGCAGTTTCTCCCGGGCGAGGTTTCCATTCTATCCCGCGTAAAAGCAGAAAATATTTTTATTTCCGGTGGAAAGATCAATCTCTGGCAGGGATACCTTACGGGATACTTTTCAAGCGGAAGTATTCGTGAGCACATAATCAGGGATATGTCTCCTGAAGAGAAAGACGGTATGCTGAGAAGAGCGGCAGAGGTGGTTCTGGAATTCAGGGGAAAAAATTCCCGTTCGTATCAGGTGGCCGGTGATCTCCTGGCCAGAGCCGGGATGAATCACTCCGCGTCGGAATCCTATGAAAGAGCAGCGGAACTGGCAGCGGGAGATCTTCGGAAAGCGGATTTGTACAGGAGAGCAGCCTTGTTTTCGGAAAACGATACTGATCATTTTCTGCTTCAGGCGGCACTGAACCTTTTCAGAGGGGAGTTCTACCCGGAAGCGGTTGATGTCCTCAAATCCATGAAGAGCCCTTCCAGTGCAGTCGTCGGCGTGCTTTGGGGATTGTGTGCAACTTCCGGTGATGAGTCGTTGCGTGAAGCATTTGAGATTACGGGAGAGTCCGGTATTCCCGATCTTGTGTTTGAAATTCTTGAATCCCGCGAGCTTCACAGAGACGGTCGTTATCACAGGGCAGAGAGAATTCTTCTCAACCGTGCCATCGGAGATCCTTTGAGTTCCGTGGTGTGTCTAGTGGAACTTGGCGAGCAGTTGTACAAGCGGGGAATGGTTGAGAACTCTCTCAACACAATGACAGTCGCCAGGCGGGAAGCTGTAATACTGGGAGCCGACTGGCTTGAAAGAAAAGCACTTTTTACTTCCCTGAAGGCATGGAATCGTCTTGGAAAACAGGAAAAAGTAAACTCAAAGTTGAGCAGGCTGCTTGAGCTGACACTTCTTTCCGGTAACAGACGGAAGCTGGTGTCAGTTTACAATCTTTATGCAAATTCACTGCTTCTTCGTCACAGGTACAGCAAAGCTCTTGATATCTATTCTTCAGCGCTCAGGACTCTTGCTGTTGGTTCAGAGACCCGGGCAGTAAGAATTATCATCCTGAATAACATGGGAGTTGCCGAGCGAAAGCTATCCCGCACCAGCGAATCTCTGCGAACCCTCATGCGTCAGATTCGGATATCTGTGTCTTCGGGAAATCTGTCACAGGCCTGCATAGCTTACGGCAATATGGCTCGTATCTTTATTCATCTCTGCAAGACAGATGCCGCTGAAGACTGCCTTGAGACAATGATTGAATTCGCAAGCCTCGGAAAAATAGCGGAAGCAACTGAGTCCATATGCTACATCTCTTCACAGATTGCGTTTATGAGAGGTGATTCAGAAACTGCTTTTTCGCTTATTAATCAATCAATACAGCTTTCAAGAGAATCGGGAAAGAAAAGAAGGCTTTCTCAGGTGGTCGTTAAAAAGGGTTCCATGCTGCTCAGACTTGAGAAATACAGAGAGGCCGTGGATGCCCTCGCTGAGGGGCTTGATATATCCACGGCAGTTGGAGCAAACCTCAATGCTTACCTTGCTGATATGAAGCTCACTGCCGCAAAGTGTTTTCTCGGTCAGTGTCAGCCGGTTGATCTCTTGTCTGTTGAATACAGGGGAAACCCGGATGATACCCAGAAGGGTGAGCAGATGTACTACCACTGGCTTCTCACGGGAAGCAGGCAAAGTCTTACTGCTGCGGCTCAACTAATCTCAGGAGGACTCTCTCACGGGCTGTATCTCCATTCCTATCTGCATATGCTGCAAAAGATTGTACAGAATATCCCAGTCAGTCTTGCAGATGCAATTCCCCTTGTGCATAATTACCCCTCCTTTGATTGAATGAAAGGTGACTGATGTATATTTCTTTGCCCCGTGGCTGGGGAGACATTATCTCTTCCCGGGACGGTATTTCTGTTTCTGTAGAATACTCCGTTGATTCCGTAAGAAACGCGCTTGAGCAGGGGGAGAATCTCTTCCTGATCGGTGCTGACGCTGTTTCAGATTCTGCCGGCTGGCTTTTCGCTCGTGATCATCTGGCTCTTTTCGGTACCGGAACCCTTGCCGGCCCCAACCATCCTGCAGGACCGAGATTCCCGAACCTCAGGGGTATGTACATTGTACCTGAACTTGAAGGGGAAACCGTTCGTGCCGGAGTTGTAATGAGAGTTCCCGACATCCGGTTAAGTACAGGGGCAGAGCTTGGGGCTTTCTCCTGTGACGCGCTTGTTTCCCGCGGAATTGATCAGGCCATTGCCGCCGCGCACGGCGGAGCGAAGGTGATATTCATTTTGAATTGCAGAAAGCCGGATAGCGGAGAAAGCAATGATTATTCTTTCCTGAACAGACTGATTCAGGAAATTGAAGGAGGTGAGCAGCAGTGAACTACAAGGAAACCATAAAGCTTCCCTCAACCGGCTTCTCTATGAAGGGCGGGTTGATCAGGAAGGAGCCGGAACTTCTTGAAAGATGGGAGGAAATGGATCTTGAAGGCAGAATAACAGAAGCCAGACGCGACTCTGATCCCTTCATCCTTCACGATGGACCGCCGTATGCCAACGGCAATGTTCACCTGGGTACCGCACTTAACAAGATACTAAAAGACTTTATTGTGAAAAGTCACACCATGCTGGGTTACTACTCTCCCTATGTACCCGGCTGGGACTGTCACGGCATGCCCATTGAGCACAAGGTTATGACTGACGCGGGAGAGCAGAGAGCCTCCCTTTCCATGATGGAGATCCGGAAGAGGTGCCGGGAGTATGCTGCTGGGTTTGTAGATGTGCAGAGAGAAGAATTCAAGCGACTTGGTGTATTCGGGCGGTGGGAGAGCCCCTACCTGACAATGAAAAAAACTTACGAGGCAGGGATTGTCAGCGCCTTTGGGAAAATTGTCGGGGAAGGCTACATTTATCAGGGTCTTCGTCCCATTCACTGGTGCACATCATGCACAACAGCACTGGCTGATGCCGAGGTCGAGTATGCCGATCACACTTCGCCTTCGGTGTATGTTGCTTTTAAACAATCCGACAAATCCGACTGGAGCGCGGCAGGTGTTCCCGGGGATATTGAGGTTGTTATCTGGACAACCACTCCCTGGACTCTGCCCGCAAATATGGCTGTTGCTCTGAATCCCGGAGAGAACTATGTGGTGGTTGACACAGATGATCGTCATTTCCTTGTTGCTGAAAGAAGAGCACAGGCTTTCATTGATGATACCGGTATTGACGGAAGAGTCAGAAAAGACCTTGCGCTCAGAGGCAGAGAGCTTGAGAATCTGCTTCTTGAACATCCCGTGTTTTCGGAGAAGACCTCGCTTGTCATTGTCGCTGACCATGTGACTATGGATGAAGGAACCGGCTGTGTTCATACAGCTCCCGGGCATGGCGCTGATGACTTTATGGTCTGTCAGGCCTACGGAATCGAAACCTTCTGCCCGGTGGGGCCTGAAGGTCTATTTACAGAAGAGGGCGGCAGGTACGAAGGTCTGCATGTGTTCAAGGCCAACCCCGTAATAGTCGAAGATCTTACCGGATCCGGAAGAATGATAGCTTCCCGAAAGGTTAAACACAGCTACCCTCACTGCTGGCGGTGCAAGAAGCCGCTGATTTTCAGGGCTACAGAGCAGTTTTTTCTCAGTCTTTCCCATAAAGACCTGAAGAAGAGAGTTCTAAAGATGGTTGACGAGGTGAAGTGGTATCCCGACTGGGGATATGACAGAATGAAGAACATGATGTCTGTTCGCCCCGACTGGTGTCTTTCCAGACAGCGCTCATGGGGGGTTGCTCTTCCTGTTTTCACCTGCCCTGACTGCGGGGAAGCAGTTCTGGATGCTGAACTTATCGCAAAGGTCGCGGAAAAGGTGCTTGAAGAGAGCGCAGATGTCTGGTTCAACATGACACCTGATGAAATCTTCGCTCTTGACGGAAGAAAAGCCGAGTGCCCTCACTGCGGTGGAACGGATCTGAACAGGGTTGACGATATACTTGATGTGTGGTTTGACAGTTCTCTAAGCCACTACAATGTACTGACAGAAGAGTATGGCCTTACCAGGCCGGCCTCGGTATACATTGAGGCCACTGATCAGCACAGAGGCTGGTTCGGTGTGAGCCTGATAACCTCCAACGCGCTCGATTTTTCAAGGCCGGCGGACAACATCATTACCCATGGTCTTATTCAGGATAAAAAAGGTAAGAAGATGTCCAAGTCACTGGGCAATGTGATCGCTCCGTCGAAGGTAATCAATGCCAATGGAGCTGATATTCTCAGATTGTGGTTTGCGGGAATTGACTACACCTCTGATTTCAGAGCGGATCTCAGTCAGCTCGCGGACTCAAGAGAAGCCTACAGAAAGATCAGAAACACCATTCGATTTATGCTTGGCAACCTTGGAGACTGCACAGGAGTCATGCCTGATACCGACAGCCTGAAGGGTCTTGACAGGTACATCTGGCTGAGATTCAGAAAACTCATGGCCTTCTGCCTGGAAGAGTACAGGAAATTCCAGTTCCACAGGGTGTACAGGGAACTGAGGAATTTCATGGTAATCGAGCTTTCCGGTCTCTATCTGGATGCCAGGAAAGACAGACTCTACTGTGACTCGGTTGACAGTCCTGAAAGAAAGGCAACGGTTGAACTCCTGGGATGGCTTACAGTTGAGATCACCAGATTGCTGGCCCCTCTGATTCCCTTTACCGCCGAGGATATCCGGGATCACCTCCCGGAGAGCCTGAAGAACTCTGACAGTGTTCACCTCGAGCTTTTTACACAGGATTCAGCCCTGACTCCGGAGGAGGATAAAGAGCTCTCTTCATGGTCAGCGTATCTTGATGTAAGGAAGTCCGTGCTGAAGCATCTTGAAGAGCAGCGAGCTCAGGGAACCATAGGCGGCGGACTGGATGCTCATGTTTTCCTGACACTTCCGGAGGAAATGACAGAAAGCGCGCTTGGAGAGAACTGGGCTGATTTTCTGATTGTGTCCAGAGTTCTGGTCGGCTGCGGAGACGATCCTGATGTAAGTACAGTGAAGGCCGAAGGTGGTAAGTGCCAGAGGTGCTGGAAGATCGTTCCTGAGGTTGGATCACATCCTTACGCGGATGATGTTTGTCCCAGATGCGGAAAGGTTCTTGAAACAATTGAAAAGTAAACCGGCGGCTTTCACAGCGGCGGCAGTGGTTCTGCTGCTTGACCAGATAACTAAAATCGCCGCCAGGCACGCGCTTATGGATGGAATTCCCAGGGATGTTCTGGGCAGCTTTCTCAGAATTACACTGAGGTACAACTACGGTGCCGCTTTCAGTCTGGGGTGGGGCGGACCTGTATTTCTGTCTGTATTTACCGCGGCTGCATGCTTTTTTCTGGTACGCTACATGATGAAGATTGGTGACAGGAAACAGGTTCTCTGCCTGGGGGTTATTCTCGGCGGAGCTGTTGGGAATCTTGTTGACAGGATTGCCATGGGCAAGGTAACTGATTTTATAGACATAGGATTAACCGGGTGGAGATGGCCCACCTTCAATGTAGCTGACATTGCCATCTGTATCGGGGGCATCGCCGTATTCTTTCTGCTGAAGGGAGCGAAGCGGCTGGAGGTACCCACAAAGGAAACAGAGAAATGAAGAACACTGGCAGGATCGTTGTTGCTATCGGAGGAAACTCTCTGATCAATCCCGGTTCAGGACGGGGCAACAGAGACACCCATGAGGTCGCCCGCGCGGTATGCGAGGAACTTGCTGCAATCGCGGACATCTTCGGCAGTCTTGTAGTAACTCACGGTAACGGGCCTCAGGTGGGCTATGAGCTTATAAGAAACGCCCAGGCTGATCACATAATACCCCGTGACGGGATGGATGTGAATGTTGCCGCTACTCAGGGTATTATCGGCTATCTGCTCCAGCAGGTACTCGGTGATGTCCTTGAGGAACTCGGCAAGAACATTCCCATTTCCAGTCTGATTACACAGGTTGAGGTGAAAGCGGATGATCCCGGTTTTAAGAATCCGACCAAACCTGTCGGTCCTTTCTACACGGAAGAGGAAGCTGCAGACAGGATGAAATCAAAGGGATGGATTATGAAGGAGGATGCCGGTCGAGGCTGGCGGAGAGTGGTTCCTTCCCCTATTCCCAAAAAGATAGTTGAACTTGCCACTATCAATTCGCTCGTTGAAGCCGGACAGATCGTTATCTGTGCCGGTGGAGGCGGTGTGCCCGTTGTAAGAGAGGGAAAAAAGATACGGGGTGTTGCCGCAGTGATTGACAAGGATCACGCCAGTGCCCTGCTTGCCTCCAAACTGGGCGCTCCAACTTTTGTGATCTCCACAGGAGTCCCTGAGGTTTACATCAACTTCGGCAAAACTGATCAGAAAGCTCTTCGCGCAGTAACGGCGAAAGAGATAAAGAAGTACATGGATCAGGGGCACTTCGCAGAGGGCTCCATGAAGCCCAAGATCAAAGCGGCTCTCGGTTTTCTTGAGCACGGGGGCTTCCGAGTGGTTATTTCCTCACCGGGCAACCTTGTCAGTGCCCTCAAGGGTGAAGCTGGAACGACCATTACTGCTGAATAGCAAAAAAAGGGAGGGGCTGTTCGCCCCTCC
>JAUVIS010000058.1 GCA_030592635.1 Candidatus Fermentibacteraceae bacterium
GATGAAATATCAGCGAATCCCTCCGCGGCCAGGAAAGAGTTAAGGTTGAAACTTCTGCGGAACGGAGCAAAGCCGTGATCGGAAAGAAGCATTATCTCGGTTCTGTCGTCAAGGAGCTCCATGGCCTCGCCCACAGCAATATCAATTCTGGAATAAAGGTCTGCGATCACCCCGGAGAATCTTGAATCTGTCGTGCCGTAAAGGGGGCTGGCGGGATCCATGGACCGGTAAAACATGTGAACATTCAGATCAAGGCTGGTAAAGTAGAAGAACAGCAGCCCTTCCTGATACCTTGAGAGAACCGAGTGAAAAAGGCTCATTCTCTCTTCCAGTACAATGTTTGCCTGGGAGAGGTAGTCGTCATCGTCGAAGATCCCTCTGGACAGTGCTTTTGTGTCCTCGGGGAAGCCCTGTGTGTAGAAAAGACCGGCATCCTCCGCAAGATCTCTTGAGTACCAGTCAGGACTTGAGATGGGGAGAGCCGGGTTTTCGGGATCTATGTTCAGAGGAGAAAGATAGAGTTTGAGTTTTGGTGTTACCTCTTTCAGGTAAAACCTGCCGATGGCGTGCACTGTGGACAGCGGGCCAAGGGCCGGAAAGCTGAAGTGCATCCAGGGGCTCCACTGTTTTTCACCGATAACCGTTGAGGCATCTCCCATATCAATTCTCACAGCTTTGCTGTCTCTGTCAACCCAGGCTTTTACTTCAACACTCATGACGGGATTGCCTTCGATCAGAGAATTCGCCGGACCGTCCACCCGGCAGGTGTAGCAGCCGTCTCCGTAGTCTCTCACGGGTATTACAACTCCTCCGCCGGTGTTATCGGATATGGAACGGGGATCATCGGTGAAGAAAGTAAAACTTCCCTGGCTTCCGCGAATGTCAGGGGTACCGAGACCCGAGAGGAACAGACCGTGTTTGTCTGCGGGAGGTGGAGGGAAATCCACCGGAAGTTTGATCATTGTAACCGGTATGCCATTGTCCAGCAATGTATTCCAGAATGGTGTACCCCGCCTGAGCAGATTGACGCCGCCACCGGAGATGGGCAGCCGGAGTTTTCCCAGGTTCAGGGTTGAATCCGGTGGAGCCACCTCTGATATAGAGAGATAAGGCATCATTGTTGCCGGGTCCCTGTGAATGAAGTCAAAAATACCGTGTATCGGCGGCGGGGCTCCTGTAATAAAGTTCGACCATGCAACCGGGCTCTGAGGCGGGTTTGATGTTCCCAACCTGTTGAAACTGCCCATTTCCATAAGGCGTTTTGTGTTGGGCATGAGACCACGCTCCACGAAGTTTTCCACCAGATTGGGATCCATTCCATCTACGCCCAGTACTATCATTCTTTTTCCGGATCTGCCTGTTGTTTTTCCACAGCCGAGGCTGAGAGCCGCAAGGGCGGCCGGTGTCAGTACAGCTTTTTTGAGGAATTCTCTTCTCTTCACAGCGTTCTCCCATCCATGTAACCTGGTGGTTTTACACCGAGCATTTTGAGTACGGTCGGAGCAACATCGATAATGGATGGATTGTCGGATTCGTGTTTCCAGCTGGTGAAGAGTACGCCCCTGACCAGATCGGAATCATGACAGTGATCGCCGTTCCAGTGTCTGTCGTTGGGGTAGAGGGCTTTTCTGCCAACGCATCCTGTAACACACCCCCAGTCGGCTCGGTATCCGGTGTCAGTACCCGGAATAATGTCAGGGCTTCTGCCGACATAGCCGCCGGAGTAGATATCCCGGGCAAATTTTACAGAGCGTATCACGCGGCTGTCACCGTCTTTTAATTCAAGCAGCTTCTCACGGATCTCATTCATCAGAGGGGTTGCTTCGTCTTCCGTAACAATCCCCATACCCTCGCGGTCTTTCATGTTCAGGTTAATGCCGGAAAGCCCCATGGCGTAAGCCTTTGTCCGTGACCAGTCTACACCGTGGTAAGATGCGTCAACTGTCTCCACGCCTTTTTCAAGTACCATGTATCCGTTGTCTGCCAGCCACCTGTTGAAATCAACGCAGGTATGAAACGAGGTAAACCCGTGGTCGGACATAACAACAAGCCTCTGGTTCTCTTTCATTCTTTCAACAGTTTCTCCAACAAGCCTGTCCATTTCCAGGTACATTTTGTGGATAACACTTCCCGGCTCGAATCCGTCGCCCCAGAACATGTGCTGTATTCTGTCTGAAGTGTCGAAGACGCAGACCGTGAGGCCGTCTTTACCGTTGGTAAGCGAGTTGGTGAACATTCTTTTTCGTTCACCGTAATAAGCCCAGGCCATATCAAGGAAACCGGCCTCGTCCAGATGACCGTTTGAGAGAGCCCAGGTGTCTTCCGCGAGACCAAGTGTGGCAAACTGCCCCACAGCACCGGCAAGGTATCTGGAATAGTGTACAGGGTGAGAGAGGGGAACAACCGGGCTTGAGGGGTCAACATGAAGGGCGGTGCAGTAAACAACAGGACCTTCGGTAATTCTGAAACGGGCTATGCCCTTTACCTTTGTTCGTCCGGCTCTGTAGCATACAGAGCACCATCCGGAGAGTTTTCCCGCTTCCACCTTTATTTTTTCGTCGCCGGAGCGGATTTCCCAGTTGCCGTTTTTCTCTTTTTTAAAAAAAACATCAACAGGTTCGCAGCCTTCCGGGCCCGGCACTGAGCCTGCCCACAAGCCCTTTTCATGATGTCTGAGGGTGCAGCCAATACCGCCGGTGAACTGAGTATCGTCACCCTCGGGAGCCATTACCGTGTAGCTTCCCTGGGTGCCTCTGAGGTCGGGTACGCACATACCGCTCAGCAGTCTTCCGTCCAGAGGCTCCGGCGGGTAGGTGATTGGAACTCTGATAACAGTTGATCTTATTCCGTACTTTCCAAGATGGCTCCAGAATGGTTTGCTCATTCGGAGCAGGGTGGAGGAAACTTTTTGCTTCCTGAGTCCGAGGAGGTTTCTTTTGGTATAAGTTTTAGTTTTCACGGAACTCAGTACTGCCAGATACCTTTTACGGTCTGCTGTCAGAAAATCAAAGATTCCGTGTTTCCCGGGATTTACACCGGTTTGAAAGCTGGACCACGCAACAGGGGAAACACCGGGCGTTGTTGTTTTCATACGATGGTATGAGCCCTGTTCCGCGAGTTTTTTAAGATTTGGAAGATCTCCGTTTGCCCAGTATTTTTCTACCAGGAGAGGAGAAAGCCCGTCCAGCCCCAGAATAACTGTCTTATCGCACTGGGGTTTAAGGGGGAGTCTGCTCTTTTTGATGGATCTTATCAGTACCATGATCGGCCAGAACATGAAAGAAAGCAGCGAGATGGCAATGGCGTTCAGAAACACCACAAAGGATGTGAGAATTCCAAACCCCGCCCCCGGCCCGATGTACCCGTGCGCAAGGGCTGGAAATAATAACAGACCGAGAATAAATATCAGTTTCAGCGGGTGTCCTCCCGTCCAGAGTTAAAAGCAATTATACTTCCTTATCAGACAGAGGTAAAAGGACAGGTTCGACAATTGGAGGCAGCATGAAAAAGATTCTGGTTTTAACGGCAGTTGTTCTGCTCACGGGATGCGGCGGATCGAAGATACAGCTCAATAACGGAACAGGTCTGGAGCTTGAGGCAGTGACACTTACCATTGCTGATAACTCTGAAACATGGCACGACATCGCCGCCGATCAGACCTTCGGTTCAGATCTGGCTTTTCCCGCAGGCGCGGCTTCCATTCTTCTGGAGTGGGAAGCAGACGGACAGCAGTGGAGCATGGAGTATGTAACCATAGACTCTGCCGGCTCCGCAGACAGAGTCAGCATTCTTTTCGCGCCGGATGAAATGAGTGTAAATTACTCATTCTAAGTAAGATGCACTGATTGCCCGACTCTGCGGGGGTGCCTGAAACCTGGATAAATAGGCATATTCCCGGTTCAACTGTGAACCGGGAGTATTAATGAATGAAGTAACCGCAGGTATTGATACGGGGTCTGTTGCCGTAAAAGTAGCATTCCTTCAAGATAAAAAAATAATTCGAAGCATTTACCGGAGACACCAGGGCAAGCCTATGGAAACGCTGCTCAGCCTCTTCAGGGAGTACCCGGAGTTGAACAGTACACCCCTGGTTCTTACCGGTACGGGCTCATCAAGAATCGCGGAATTCACAGGAACCGAAGCTGTAAATGAGGTAGTAGCGCTTGCTGCTTCTGTTTCAGAGTTCATGCCTGACGCGGGCTCCGTGATTGAAATGGGCGGCCAGGATTCAAAACTTCTTCTCATGCGCAGAGATGCCGCGGGGGAAACAGTCATGGACGAGTTTTCCATGAATTCCATCTGTGCAGCAGGTACCGGATCATTTCTTGATCAGCAGGCAGGCAGACTGGGGCTTACCCCTGAGGAAATGGGAGACCTCGCCGTTACCTGCGACGCGCCGCCGAGAATAGCGGGCAGATGCAGCGTCTTCGCCAAGAGCGACATGATCCATCTTCAGCAGATCGGTGCAACCGTGGCGGAGATTGTCAGCGGTCTGTGCTTCGCCGTGGCAAGAAATTTCAGAAGCGTTATAGCCGCGGGAAGACGATTCAGATATCCTGTGGCCTTTGTGGGGGGAGTTGCCGCTAACAGCGGAATGGTTAAAGCTTTTCAGAGTGTTCTTGAGGGTGAGGTTACCGTTCCGGAAAATTTCAATGTACTTACCGCAGCCGGCGCGGCATTATCGAAAAGACCTAAAATACTGACCGCCGGGCAGATTCAGGAGCTCATCAATTCAACCGGCAGCGGAATTGAAACTCTACCTTCACTGAAGCCTTTCGCGCTCGGCAAAGCCGACTTTACAGCAACAGAAACACTTCCGGAAGAGGGCATCTATCTCGGCATTGATGTTGGCTCTATAAGCACCAACCTTGCAGCCGTGTCTCCGGATGGAAAAGTTGTGGATCGTCTTTATCTGAGAACAGCGGGAAAACCGCTGGAAGCGGTAAAGAACGGCCTGAGAACAATGGGACCCAGGCTGCAGTCAGTACCTGTTCTCGGTGTGGGTGTCACCGGCAGCGGCAGATACATGACAGGTGACTTCGTCGGCGCGGATGTTGTTCGGAACGAAATATCGGCACAGGCCAGAGCAGCAATTGAGATCGATCCGGAAGTGGACACCATCTTTGAGATAGGCGGACAGGATTCCAAGTACATTTCCATTCACAACGGTCGTGTTGTTGATTTTGAGATGAATAAGGTCTGTGCCGCCGGTACCGGCTCCTTTCTGGAAGAGCAGGCGGAAAAACTGAATTTAAAGATTGAAGATTTTGGCCCCATAGCCCTGGCAGCGGAAGATCCATGCAGGCTGGGTGAGCGGTGTACAGTGTTCATGGAGAGTGATGTTGTCTCCCATCAGGCAGTGAGTACACCGGTTGAGCAGATAACCTCGGGTCTCTGCTACTCTATTGTAAGAAACTACCTTCACCGTGTCGTAGGCGAGAGAAAAATAGGCAATAAAATATTCTTTCAGGGGGGAACAGCTCACAACCAGGGGGTTGTGGCGGCTTTCAACTCTGTTCTGGGTGATGGTCGGGAGGTAATTCTGCCCCCTCATCACGATGTTACAGGTGCCATTGGAGTCGCTCTTATGGCCAGAGATGCAACAAAAAAGAACCGTGAAACATCTTTCAGAGGATGGAGCCTTTCCGAGAACAGCTATACACAGGACTCCTTTATATGCAAAGCCTGTTCAAATGACTGCGAAATACACAGGGTAACTCTGGAGGACGGAACGAAACTCCTATACGGAGGCCGCTGCGAAAAGTATGAAACCGGTTCCATGCAGATAACACCCGGCGGCGAGAATCTTTTCAAAGAGAGAGTGGAGAATCTTTTTAATAACTCCGGGGAAGAATGGGGCAGAGGTCCAACAGTTGGCATCGCAAGATCCCTGTGGTTCTGGGAGCTGTTTCCATTTTTCGGCACATTTTTCAGGTCACTGGGGTGCAGAGTTGTGGTCAGCGATGAATCAACATCCGCCACGGTTCACTCCGGGGTGGAAAGCGTCGCCGCGGAAACCTGTTTCCCGGTTAAGATAGCTCATGGTCATGTTATGGAACTGCTTAACCGGGGTGTTGAAATTCTTTTCCTTCCTTCCATTCTGAGAAACAAACCTCAGGGTAATTTCTCTGAATCATACAACTGCCCTTATGTGCAGGGCTCTCCTTACATTCTGGATGCCGGGCTTGTTCTGAACCGGATGAAAAACGTAAAGGTTCTTAAACCCATACTTGATTTCTCACTCCCCGGCGATGAATGGATGAGCACACTTATTGAAACCGCCATTGAGCTTGGATTCAGTACGGGCGACGCTAAAAGAGCTCTGAAAGCAGCGGAGCTCGCTCAGACAAAATTCACTGAGATCAACAGAGAGACAGGCGCGAGAGCAATAAAGAATCTCAACGGGCGCAGGGGCTTTGTTATCGTCAGCAGACCGTACAACGGTTCCGATCCTGTGGTGAATACGGATCTTCCTGCAAAGCTGGCCAAACTCGGGGGAGTTGTTATACCTCTTGATATGCTTCCCATGTCTATGGAGAGGGCAGCGGAGGGTTACAGCAACATGTACTGGCACTACGGACAGAGAATACTTGCCGGCGGCATAGCCATAAAGGAAAATGAGGATCTCCATGCCGTGTACATCAGCAATTTCGGCTGCGGGCCGGATTCATTTATAGAACATTCCTTTAAAGAGATAATGGGCGAGAAGCCCTACCTCGCGATAGAAATAGATGAGCACGCAGCCGATGCCGGTGTTATCACCAGATGCGAGGCATTTCTTGATGCCCTTGAGGGCGCGGGAACCGCCGGTACGGAACCGTACCGGTCACCGGAGCACAAGAGGGAAGATGTTACAGGAAGAATTCTCTGGATTCCCCTGATGAGTGAAGCAAGCTATCTGGCTGCCGCCGCGGTACGCAATCGCGGCATTGATGCCCGGGTGCTGCCGCCCACAAGTTCTGAGACTGTCGCTCTGGGCAGAACAGTAACAACAGGCAGAGAATGCTATCCGGCCATAATAACCGCAGGGAACATGCTGAAGACTCTTGAGACAAGCAAGCCGGAAGAGACCGCGTTCTTCATGGCAACAGCGTCGGGTCCCTGCCGGTTCGGGAGATACTGCAACTTCCACAGACAGGTTCTGGAGAAGAAGGGATACCATAATGTTCCGGTTCTTACCGCAACATCCAGCGATTCCTATTCAGCCATCCCCGGTCTGGGATCGAGGAAATTCCAGAAGGATATGCTTCAGGGAATTGCGGCTGCCGATGTGCTGAAACGAGCTCTTTTCAGGGTTCGTCCGTATGAGGCGACACCGGGAAGCGCTGATAATCTGTTCAAGAAGTGGCTGGGTGAATTTGAGAAGACACTGGAGGAAGGCAGCTCCCTGCCCGCTCAGGCTAAAAAAGCCGCCGCGGAATTCAGGAAATTCCCAACGAAAGATGTTCCCAGAAAACCTCTGGTCGCAGTTTTTGGCGAGATCTATGTGAGAAACGATGACTACGCCAATGACAACACAGTCAGGAAGCTGGAAGCCCTCGGGGCAGAGGCGATATACACACCTCTTACCGAATGGTTTGACTACGTGAATCACAGCTTTATTGAGAAATCAAAGCAGAACAGGAAAACAGCATCAGTGATCAAGGGTAAAGCAATCGGTATGGTGATTACAAAGGTGAAGAGAGCTGTGGAAAAACCCTTCGACGGTCTTCTCGAAAGCACACCCCATGCCTCAGCCTCTCAGATTATGAAGGCATCGACCCCGTATATGCCCGAGAACATCGGCGGAGAGGCTGTTCTCTGCATTGGTACTCCAATCGCCCTGCTTGAACACGGGGGAATTGACGGAGCGGTTAATGTGTACCCCTTCAACTGTCTTCCAGGTACAGTCGTGTCAGCGGTTTCAAGAAGAATCAAGCGTGATAAACCCGGGCTGCCCTGGCTGAACCTTGCCTTTGACGGTCAGGAGGATACTGATAATACATCAAGATTTGAAGCCTTTATGGATCAGGTTCGCAGGCTTCATCACGGAAGGACAGGAGAAATGAAAGGGAGTAAAGCATGAACAGGGCAGTAACAGATCTGATCTCTTTTCTGGAGAATTCCCCGACCGCTTCCCACTGCGTACAGAGATCGGCAGAGCTTCTAAAAAAAGAAGGCTTTAAAGAGATATTCACGCGGGACGAATGGAACCTGAACAAGGGCGACAAATGCTATGTGATTGACTCCGCCTCCACCCTTGCGGCTTTTATAATCGGCAATAAGCCGGCGGCAGATGCCGGTTTCCGGATCATCGGCACCCATACAGACGCTCCCGGCTTCAGACTGAAACCGGAGCCCTATGCCTACACAGAGGGCTTATCCACACTGGGCGTTGAGATATACGGCGGCCCTACAGTTGCTACATGGTTTGACCGTGACCTTGGTCTTGCGGGCAGTGTCACCTTTATGGAAAACAATCGTCTGACAACAAAGCTTTTCCGAATAAACAAACCTCTACTCAGATTTCCGTCACCGGCCATTCACCTTAACCGAACAGCGAACAAGGACGGCTTCAAGGCCAACGCGGAGGAGCAGCTGCTTCTTGTGTTCGGCGACGAAGAAGATGACTACGATACTCTCAAGGAAATGATAGCAGAGGCCGCAGGCATCAAAGCAGAGCAGATGATTGATTTCTCCGGAGAGGTGTTTGATGTGCAGCCTCCCGCCCTGAACGGTGTAAAAGACAATTATCTCATCGCGGCAGGCATTGATAATCAGGCCAGCACCCATGCCGCGGTGGCTGCCATAACAGAAACAGTAACAGCCGATCCCACTGCAATAGTATTTCTTTTCGATAACGAGGAAATTGGCTCCAGAACGGTCAATGGAGCAGCTTCCCCGTTTATGGAGAGGGTACTTGAGCGCATTTCCGGCACAAGAGACGACTTCTTCAGAGCATGCAGCCGCAGCATAAACATCAGCGCGGACTGTGTTCACGCGATTCATCCCGGATGGGCAAACAAGCACAGCAAGCTGTCCAAACCTCACCTGAATAAAGGTCCTGCGATAAAGACATCCGCAGGCGGCAGCTATGCTTCCACCGCCAGAACATCATCTTACTTCATGAAATGTGCCGAACTTGCCGGAAGCCCCGTTCAGAAATTTGTCTCCCGCGCGGATAGCAGAAGCGGCGGCACCCTGGGCCCGATCGCCGCCACCGGCACCGGCATTCCCACAGTGGATGTCGGCAACCCCACGCTCTCCATGCACTCCGCCAGAGAAATGGCGGGAACCGTTGACCACAGGAACATGATCAACTGCATGAAAGTTCATCTGGAAGGGCAAATAGAAATCTCCATATAAAGCTGAACAGAGACAGGTGAGTAGAAAAAGGGGACAGCGGGCGATGACGACAATTGGTTGTATGCCATCAAAAGTACTCCACAGAATGATTCGAGACTGAGGAACAGATAACTTGAGAGCGAACGGAAGGGTATCATGATTGCTCCGGGCGGTTTACCCGATGGAGCGTTCTTTGTTATAATGACGGTCGATGCAGATTGAAAGTAACGAGGATACAAAAGGGAGGAAAATATGTATCTGCTTGCCGTTTGTGCCCTGCTTCTGAATCCTGCAGAGCAGGAATTTCTCTTCGATATCCAGACGGAACCTGAGGATACTCTAATCATCACAGCCACTTTCCTGGGTTATTCTCTCGGTGATTACTTCTACGCGGAGTTCATTGACGAGAACGGCGATATCTTTACTGTTGCCCCCCCTACAGACAGAACTCCCGGTCTGGGAGTATTCCTCTTTCAGCACAGAGGAGAGCCTGTGGAGGTAACTGTTGTGAATGTACTTACCTTCATTCCCGAAGCAGGCGAATGTATCTTCCCGGTGGTTATGGATGTCGGCACAGAGCAGGAATCCTATTCTCGGTGGTATGAAAGAACTGCGGAAGAACTTGGTATGACAGAAGCCCACGACCTGAGAAACCATTTCGGCAACCCCGAGACAACTGAAGAATTCTTTCTCGATGAATACATCCAGGAAACCGGGGCCAGCTACAGCAATGTTCTGCAGCCGCTGCGAGAGAGAGACCAGGAGTAACTGCGTGAAACCATCCGCTGTTTTCCGGGACAGGGCATTCGCGGGCATGGAGTCCTCAAAGATTGATTTCTCAAAGAGCAGGTCTTCTGAAAGCCTGACTGATTTCTGCAGTTGTCATCTTACCTGTGGGTGCCGTGTTGATACTGCTGTTCTTGTAAGAGAAGATCGTGACAGAACAGACACGCTCCTGGCTGCAAGCAAAGTGAAGTCATCCGCGTAAGAACTTGATCCGTGAAAGATGCTGACTTTCTTCTCAATGAGAGCAAGAAGCTCATCCAGGGGAAGTTCTCTGTTTCTGATCACAATGTGAGCAATCTGTTTTTCACCGAATTCTTCATCATTGCTGTTCATTGCTTCGGATACGCCGTCGGTGTACATAAGAATCATATCACCGTCCCGGAGAGTTACCTCACCCTCTTCGTAAGCAGTGTCTTCAACAACTCCGAACAGCAACCCGCCCCTGGTCAGCATCTTCCTGCGACCATCATTTCCAATCAGGAGCGGGGGATTGTGTCCGGCGTTTACATAGCGCAGCCGCTTATTTACAGGATCAATACAGATCATGAAGAAGGTGATGAACATATCGGAAGGAGTGTTTTCATAGACAAGATTATTGATCCTCGCGGCGGATTCAGAAAGACTTGCTCCCATTGCCTGAGCGGTTCGAAGTGAAGCCTGCAGGTTCGCCATAAGCAGCGCGGCTCCGACACCCTTGCCTGACACATCACCTATTGAAAGAACAACCCGGCCGTCCTCCAGTGGAATAATGTCGTAGTAATCGCCAGCGACATCAAGGCAGAACCTGATCAGCGCGGAAATCTCAAGACCGGGAACATCAGGGATTTCTCCGGGAAGAAGACCCTGCTGAATATTTCTTGCTACCCTGAGCTGCTCCTCCAGCTTTTTCATTTCCAGCTTTTCTCCGAGCAGTTCAAGGTTTTCGGCGACAAGAGCGGTTTGTGCAGAGAGATTCTGAAGCAGATCCAGTTCCTCAGAGGTAAAGTCTTCGCCATTTGTCTTACAGCTTATCACAAGGAAACCCAGCAGTCCGGATGTGGTTACAAGCGGCAGAAGAATGGCGCTCTTTCTCTCAACAAACCAGTCTTTCTGCTCCTGTGAAAGAGAAATCTTACCGCTGGCTATCATTTCATCAAAAAGAAGAGGATTGTCTTTGGACTCCAGCCTGCGAACAAATTCATCACCGGGGGAGAAGGGAGCAGGTTCACAAAGATCCACGGCGAAGAATTCTTTACCGCTCACACGAAGAACCGGATAGATCTTTTCAGCGGAGAGACCGTCGGAAAGCTTCTTTTCCAGTTCTTCCCAGAACTTGCCGCCTTCTGTGCGTACCAGACTGGAAGCCAGGAAGTCTTTCATAAGCATCCTGAGTTTTGTCCGCTCGGGGTAGAAGTATTCCTCAATCTTATGCCTGATCTGTCTTTGCAGACCCATAAAGAAGAATGCCAGCACAACGCCCAGCACCAGTACCGGTGTTCGTGAGTAAATGCCGATGTTCTCAAGAACCAGTTCTCCAACAGCCCACAGAGTGCCGGCGAACACAGCCAGCAGAAGAATGTTTACCGCAAGGAATCTGGTTCCTCTTCGCAAACGCCCCTCAACTTGAAGCAGTCTGTATTTACTGAAGGCATATCCCAGGGAGACTGGAATAGTAAGTATCATCAGAAAAACAATGTTTACAACAAGCATTCTGGAAACTACAGGAAGATCTGAAAAGCTTTCATTAAAAAACTGCATGAACCATGCGAAAAGAACATATATCAGCAGACCGGGGCCTGACCCCAGCAGGACCAGCCTTGTTTGACGCTTTTCCAGAAAAACCGATGTCCTGCGGTAGTTGCGTACCAGCAGAATGTAACCGAGTACAAGCATCAAAGTTGAAAGAATATTTATTGGAAGAAAATTTTCCACCGGCTTGAAGAATGTCAGACTGGCAATTATCACCACGGGCAGGAAAATCAGCAGATTGTACAGAACTTTGTGCTTATCGTAGACTGAATTTCTAGCAGGAAAAAGAAGTTGCAGTTTAAGCCACAGGGCTGCAGTAAAAGCTGAAAGTATATACACGACGATAATGAACGGCATTGGCAGATGAAAGTCTGCATATACATCAGAGATGGAAGATATGGTAACGGTAAACTGCAGAGCCATTGTGAAGCAGAACAGTGACAGCGTGAGTACTGCAGTGGAAAATGGCTGCCTGATAAACCCCCACAAACCTACCACAATCAGGCCGAACACGATCAGTGTACGGAGGATGATCATTACCCAGACCTGTATCTTCAGAGCGGCGGGAATGGTGTGCGTTGCAATAGTAGTGGTGAAAAGAGAACCCTCATGTGAGAAAACTATCTCGAATTCCTCACCCCTGGGGGTATCGGTTCCAAACAGGCTGAAGTAATTTTTCTGTGAAGCTGTAAGTCCGTTCACTGAAAGAAGAGAGTCCCCTCGAACGGGGTAGGGGGCTGCCACAAAATCATCCGGATTTACTTCGTGAAACAAAGCATGTTCAGTGGTGTCGTTGAAAACAAACAGGCTCCACATATCGCTCATACCGGAAAAGTTTTCAGCTTTGGTAAATTCCCGTGTCATGTAGACACTGCAGAAGCCCACAACAAACACAGTCGCGATTATCATCAGGGCGGTGGACAGCTTCTTTTTCAACAATACCTCCCGCGGAGATATACAACAGCCACCACGGTAAAGCAATTATCGGAAGAGAGAAAAGCCGATACAAGCACAAATCAATAAATATTTAAAAAACAATAAAATATCCTTGAGAAAAGCGCTTTATCTTTTCGCTTTCAACAGCCGCACCCGTCCCTGATTCAGAGTTTTCGATCAGTGAAGGAGTATCCTGTCAATCCAGGGATCATTCATCGCGATGCTCCAGGTCTTGTCAATGTATTGATGAGTGTATAGTTGTTCTACAATGTGAAAGGCATAGATACCTTTTGCTGTTAATTTCCAGACA